>JALNVY010000056.1 GCA_023231165.1 Syntrophales bacterium
CGCGAGGATCTCCGCGCCCCGCCATGATTCATCATAGACATGGTCCAGCTTACAGGCGCAGAGATAATTAGATTTTCCTTTGAGGAGGGTCACCGTAATTTTCCCATAAGACTTGATCGTCCTTTTCAGGAAAGCCACCTCCCGCTCAAGGATTTGGTTCTGAAGGCTTTTGGTATAGGTGGAAATAACGGCGCGGGCTTCGGGATTGCGATCCAGAAACGCGAATATGGGCAGTAAATAACCCTGGGTCTTGCCCGTACCTGTCCCGGCCTCGATAGTCAGGACGGCGCCGTCGTTCAGGGCTTCGGCTACATGACGGGCGTATTCCACCTGGCTTGGCCGATAGACGAAATCACGAACTTCCCCGGCGACCCCTTTATAAATGTTTTCTATTGAGTCAATGTTGATCCGATGGTGGGGAGTGGTCGCAGCGACGGCGCGGCCCTTTTTTGTTTTTGATTCCTTCAGAAAGCCGATCCAGTTCGCCGTGTCGTCGTCCCGGCGGATACTGAAAAGGTCACCGAAATAGTCAGAGAGTCGCTGGATTAAATGCAGAAAAACATTTCCGAATAAGGTGTCGCTCTTTGCCAGATAATGACGGAGGGCAGCCGCCCTGGGCAGCTCTTTATCGTTGAGCTGGTAACTGCAGATATGGCGAATCAGATCGACAACCAGCTTTGCCGCTTCAACCGCCGTGAAGAATATCCGTTGCCGCGGCTGGCGGTTAAGGTGCTCCCATAAAAATTTCGGTGAAAAAGAATCAAGGGCGGGAAGAAAGAACTCAAGGGCAACGTCGATATCCACAATCCGTCTCGGACCGCACAGTTTTTTCAGATCCGGGAGATTGTCCCGTTGCGGCCATGCCAGCACAAAAGGGGCGCCCCCTAAAAAGTCATGCAGATCGCGGATAACCGCACTCGCCTCCGGCGCCGTCTCCAGTTCCTGACGGGACAGATTGGAATGATACCTGTCTCTTGCCGTAAAGAAACGATACCGGACCAGGGATGAAAATGTTTTCCCGGGACTACCGGGTTGAAGAACAATGACCGCCACGGCATATACTCGATTCCCTGTGTCGTCTTTGCTACCCGTGTGAGCAAAGAGGATGGGAATGTCACGAATCTCTCCGTGGTAAGGGTTCAGCATGGCATCTTACTATATTGTTTATGTCAAACTTTCAAGACATTGCTTTCAATGGGCCGATGCATAGCGGGTCCGAAGACGCCCTTCGAATTCCACAACCCGTTTCTGCCGGCAAGAGGGCAGGAATTATTCCAATTAATTGAAACGGTATCCTTTAAAAGGGAGTCTTTCCCGTCACGGTGGAGTTCTCCGGATGGGAGACCCATTCCGTGAAGGCCCCTTCGTGGTTTTTGACCCGCGGATAACCCAGGTAGAAATTGAAAAGCATAAACTCATTTGTCGCCTCGCGGCCCGTGCCGCAGGACGTAATGATCGTTCTATCCGGGGTGACGCCGTGGGCATCGAGGATTTTTCTGATCTCATGGTCGGGCTTAAGCCAGGCCTTGTTCTTGTCATCCATGAGGCTCGCCCAGGGGAGGTTGACAGCCCCCGGGATATGGCCGGGTTTGCGCCAGGGTCCCTGGCCTTCGTAAACATCGGGCGGGCGGGCATCCAGAACAATGACGTCCTCGCGGTCCTTCATGGCAACGAACTCGTCGTAGTCCACGTAGAAATCACGCTGGACTACGACGGTGAACTCAGAGGTCTGCACCCGGGGGCATTCTTTCGACAGCGGCCTTTCTTCCGCCTTCCACTTGTTCAGGCCGCCGTTGAGGACAAGAATGTTCTTGTGTCCATAGCGGGCTAAACTGTAGGCCATCATGGTCTGTTCCAGGCCGTCGCCCCATCCCTTGTAAGCGCCTAAGCCCGTATAGACTACTAACGGGACATCGGCCCTGAGACCGGCTTCGCGAAGAACAGGCTGGATCACATCAGGTGGAACCCATCGTGCCGGCTGGTCCCCCACGTAGTTACGGAGCAATCCTTCATTTAGGTAGATAGCTCCGGGGATATGTTCCTGGATGTAATCATGGATATTGGGCTGAACATCGAGAATCATCAGATCCTTGTCTTTCATATGTTCATAAAGCCAGTCCGTTGAAATCAGCTTCACGACTCCCTGGCCGAAAGGATAGGTGCTTGACATGGTTTTGTCTCCTTACTACAAGGATGGAAGATGGCTTAGCGCTCCGTCAGCCCGCTTCTCTCATTCTACTGTGGCCGCTTGCCTGAAGAGAGGCTGAGGAGTCAGACTACAAAAAGCCGGCGGCTACCAGCGGCCCTTGTCATTGTTAGCATCAGTTTTACGGTTTATTTCTTATCGCGGATCTTAGCATGGCACTCGCTGCACTTACCATTGATTTCTCCCAGTTTGACCTTGACAGTATCTCCATCCTGCTTGGCAGAGGCAGTGGAGATGTCCTTGGCAAGCGATGAAATGGCCAGGGTCAGCTCTTTGCCGAGAGGGTTTTGAATATTTTCGCCAACTTTCTTGGTCTGGGCCGCCAAATCATCGGCATCCTTGGCAACGGCAGCAAAATATTTAGCGCCAAGATTTTTGTTCATTGCGGTCAGCCAGGCTACTCGGGCTTGCATTATCTTCTGGGCAGGGCGCAGTTCTTGTTTGGTACCTTCGGCAGCAAAGGCAAGGATAGCGGTTGCAAAAATTGCAACGGTCAGCAGGGCAATAATTTTTTTCATCAAATACTCCTTTCGTGCGGTGGGATGGTTAAGTGTTGTGAAACTGATACTGACACAATACGCACTTTGCGTATTGTGAATTTTACTATGGATGTCCTTGTGTGTCAATGAAAAAGGAACACAAGATTTGTATTATCAATATGTTATTCCGGATATTTTTCGCCTGTGCTGGTATGTGGACTACACGGAGGGATCATGATTAGCCGGGCTATTCATGATAAGGATGGCGGTCAAGAATCAATCCAGCCGCTTATGGAAGCGCAGGACAGCGGCGGTGAAGACCGCCAGGCCCAGGATGGTCAGGGCGACATACTGGGGCCAGAGGATGTGCATGCCCACGCCTTTGAGGAAGATGCCCCGGATGATCACCAGGATGTAGCGAAATGGATTCAGGTAAGTCAGCCACTGGACGACAACGGGCATATTGGCAATGGGAAAGACAAACCCGGAAAGTAGAAACGACGGCTGAATGAAGAAAAAGGTCGTCATCATGGCCTGCTGCTGGGTGGCGGAAATGGTCGAGATGAACAGGCCGATCCCCATCGTGCTGATGAGAAACAGGCAGATGGCGAGGAAAAACAGGAGCAGGCTTCCCCGGATGGGCAGCTCGAACCAGTAAACGGCAAAGACGAGCACACAAATCATTTGGATAAGGGAGATGATGATGTAGGGGATCGTTTTCCCCATGATCAGCTCATAAGGTTTCATGGGCGTCACGATAAGCTGCTCCATCGTTCCCCCCTCCTTTTCCTTGATGACGGCCATGGAGGTAAAGAGTAGCGAGATCAGCATGACGACGAAGGCGACGATCCCGGGAACGAAGAAGTGGCGGCTGTAAAGATTGGGATTATACCAGGTCCGCAGGCGGCCGTCGATGCGGCCGTAGGTCATCTTTACAGGGTAGAGGTCCCTGAGGAACTGGCGATTCAGGCGTTCCAGTACCGTCATGACGTAGGAGACCCGGATCGCCGTCATGTTGCTTACCGTGCCGTCGGCAAGGATCTGGATTTCCGCCGTTTCCCCCCGGCGGATCTTGCGGCTCAGATCGGGACCGATCTTGATGCCGATGTCCACTTTCCCGCGCAGGAGCAGGTCTTCCATCTCCTTGGGATCATTGACGGCATTACTGATCTGAAACATGCCGTTGGCGCTGAATGCATCGACTATCGTCCGGCTTTCCACGGTGCGGGAGAGATCGAGGAGGGCGACGCGGATGCTGGTGATGTCAAAATTTACCACATAGCCGAAAATCAGGATCTGAATAAGGGGGGCCATGATCAGGATGGGGCGGTTTCGCTTGTCCCGGAAGAGTTGAATGAATTCTTTACGGACGAGTTCCCGTATCCGCAGGAAGTTCATGTTACATTCCCTCCCGCTTCAGGACGATGACATTGAGAACGGCAAGGATTGCGGCCATAACGAAAAGGACGGCGAAACTCGGCCAGAGATAGGTGATGTCAAGGTTCTTCATGTAAATGCCCTTGAGAATGTCGATAAAGTACTTCGCCGGAACTATGTAGGTAATGGTCTGGATCACCGGGGGCATGTTCAGGACGGGAAAGACGAAGTCCGACAGGAGCATGGAGGGGAGAAAGGTAACTATGGGCGATACCTGATTGGCGACGAGTTGCGATTTTGTGGCTGCGGAGATGAGGAGCCCCAGGGTGATTGCGACGGCCAGATACAGGGATGAAGCGGTGATCATGAGCCAGAAATTTGCTTTCATGACGATCCCGAAAAGAACCTGTCCCATGAGGACGGCGATGAGGACGTCGGCCAGGGTGATAAAAAAATAGGGGATGGCCTTGCCGATGATGAACTCTCCGGCGCTGATGGGAAGCGATTTGATCGTCTCCATGGTTCCGTTTTCATACTCCCGGGCGATGACCAGCGATGTCAGCATGGCCCCGACAATCATGATGATGACGGCAATGATGCCGGGGACAATGAAGTTTCTGCTTTCCAGATCCTCGTTGAACCAGATGCGGATCCGGCCCTCCAGGGGCGCCTTCATCTGCTCCTGGCCCTGGCGATTCAGGAAATTGTGGAGATATTTCGTATTTTCCCGCTCCAGAAAGGCGGTGACATAACCGGCGGAGATATTGGCAAAATTAGGATCGCTGCCGTCGAGGAGGACCTGCAGCGGCGCCTCCCGGTCGGCCTGGATGTTCTTCGTCCAGTCCGGGGGAATGACGAGGGCCAGGGTTGTCCAGCCGTGATCGAGCCAATCCGCTGCCTCCGCGGAGTTCTTCAGATGGGCGACGACCTGGAAATAGGGGGAGGCGTCCAGGCGGCGGACAAGGTCCCGGCTTTGCTTGGTCCCGTCGTAATCCACGATTACCGTCTTGACATTTTCCACATCCAGACTCAGGGCGTAGCCGAAGAGCAGGATCAGGATCAGGGGAATGGCGAAGGCCAGGTAAAGACTCCGGTAATCCCTGATCAGGTGATAAAATTCCTTGCGGGTAATGGCGACGATCTTTCTAAGATTCATTTTCAGTTTTTCATCAGCGTGATAAATGCGTCGTTAAGATCGGCCTCGGACTGGTTCGGGCATGCCTTCCGAATAATTTCTTCCGGGCTCCCCGCCGCGACGATGGCCCCCTGGTTGATCATAACAATCCGCTCGCAATGGCGGGCTTCGTCCATATAATGGGTAGTAACGAAAATGGTGATACCCTGAGAGGCCAACTGGCGGATAAAGTCCCAGAAATGTTGCCTCGTCAGGGGATCGACGCCGGACGTCGGCTCGTCCAGGAAAAGAATGTCCGGTTTGTGCAACAGGGCGCAGCCGAGGGCGAGGCGCTGCCGCCAGCCCTGAGGCAGCTCCCTGGTCAGGCGGTTCCGGACGTCGCTCAGTTGGGTCATATCCAGCACCCAGGAGATCCGCTCCGTCCAGAGGGCCGGCGAGACGTTATATATGCCGAGATAAAAGCGGATATTTTCAAAGGGGGTCAGATCTTCGTAAAGCGAGAATTTCTGGGACATATAACCGATAGATTGCTTGATTTCCTCCGGTTCCCTGAAAATGTCATGGCCGGCCACAGTTCCCTGACCGGCCGTGGGGGTGAGAATGCCGCAGAGCATACGGATGGTCGTTGATTTGCCGGAGCCGTTGGAACCAAGAAACCCGAAAATTTCTCCCTTCCGGACGCTGAAGGTTACCTTGTTGACGGCTACAAACTTGCCGAAGCGCTTCTCCAGGTCCTGTACCCGGATGGCGTCGCCGTTTCCCGATTGCCGTATTGTGGATGTATTCATATTTGACGAACTCGCAAAAATACGAAAACCTCATTTTCTGCAATTCCCGTGAAAACTGGAATCAAGTATTTTCAAATATTTGTGTGCTGTCTGGATTATGAACATTAATCTTCGATTTTCCGCCTACGCGGGAATCCAGACTTTTTGCGAAGCCGTCATATTTTGAATGTAAATCTGTCTTTCGCAGTGTCGGCATCCGCCTCCTGAAGACGACTGATCATAGCTGCCTCCAGGGTAGGGAAGGAAGACCGGATTGCCACCGGCGTCGCGATATCAATTACTTGTGCCTTGTGCATCATGGCCAGATTGTTGCATTTTTCTCCTTCGTCAAGATAAGCGGTGGAAACGATAATCGTCATCCCCACCCGGCGCATTTCACCCAGAATATCCCAGAATTCCTGGCGGGAGACGGGATCGACGCCGTTGGTCGGCTCGTCGAGGATAAGGAGACTTGGTTCATGGATCAGCACGCAGGCCAGCCCTAATTTCTGTTTCATCCCCCCGGAGAGGGCGCCTGCCGGCCGATCGGTGAAGGGCAGCAGATTGGAGAAGCCCAGATACTTTTCCCGCCTCTTTTTCCGTTCGCCCCTGGGAATTCCAAAGATGTCCATGAAAAATTGGAGATTCTCATCCACCGTCAGATCCGGATAAAGTCCGAAACGCTGGGGCATGTAGCCGATGAGATTCTTCACTTTTTTTTTCTCGGATACGACGTCCATGCCGGCGATGAGGATCTTACCCGCCGTGGGCTTGATCATCGTGGCGACCATTCTGAGGAGGGTGGATTTGCCTGCCCCATCCGAGCCGACGAGGCCGAAGATATCTCCCTTTCCGATCAGCATGGATACATTCCGGACGGCCTCGACTTCTCCGAAGCGCATGGAGACATGATCGATGGCTACGAAGGGAGGGTGATCGTTTTCTTGAATCATTATTTCAGCCAGGCGTCGGCAGGCATACCGGTTTTTAACTCGTAACCAGGATTCGGGATAGAGACCTTCACGAGATAAACGAGCTTCACCCGCTCCTTTTGTGTCTGGATGATCTTGGGGGTAAATTCGCCTTCCGGGGACACGAAGGCGACCGTTCCCTTGAAGACGCGATTCGGGAAGGTGTCGATCCTTACATCCACCGTCTGTCCGGGTTTGACCTTGCCGATGGCCGTTTCTTCCACGAAGATTTTCAGATCGACATTGGAGAGATTTGCCAGGTTGAAGACCTCACGGCTGGGAGAGACGACCTCGCCGGGTTCGATATTGCGACTGGTGATGACGCCGTCGAAAGGGGCGTGTAATTTCGTGTATGCCGTCTGTATGGTTGCCTGCTCGCGGACCGCCCCGGCAAACTGGACCTGGGCACTGGCGGCTTCGATGTCCTTTCTGGTGATCTCGATTTTTTGCAGATTGCTCTTGGCCTGGTGGAGAATGGCCTCCCCTTCCGTCAGCCTGGAAAACGCCGTTTCGTAATTAAGCCGCACGGCGTCCCATTCCTTTTGCGCGATAACCCGCCGCTGATACAGCGCGTCATACCGTTCCTTATTCTTTTTGGCATCTTCCATGACCTTCCGGGCGCTGGATACGTTCGCCTCCGCCCGCACGACATCGTCAGGAAGGGTGCTCTTATAGACATTGAGGAGCGTCTCAAACTGTTGCCGGCCTTTAATGGCACGGTCAAGAGAGGCCTCGGCCTGATCATAGCGGGTCTGTAATTCCGAGGCGTCGAGTTCGGCCAGAACCTGATCCTTCGTGACGGCCTGTCCTTCCTTGACATGAACAACGGTCACTCTGCCGTTCGCCTGGAAGGCAAGCTTCGCATCCTTGGCCTCGATGACGCCGGAATAATAAAGTTCGCTATTCTTGTTCTTCCATTGTCCGTAATAGACGTATCCCCCCACGCCGAGGAGCAGGACTATAAAGATGATCAGAATGATACGTTTTTTCATATTTTCAATCCCCTTGCTCTATTTGATTTCTCCCATCGCCCTCTCCAGGCGGGCCTGGTTGATGAAATAATCCCCCAAGGCCGTGAAATAATCCGATTTCGCCTTGGTGAGCAGGGTCTGGGCGTCCAACACATCTGTCGAGGTGGCTACCTGTTCCTTATAGCGCTCATTATTGATACGGAAATTTTCCTCAGCCTGATCGATTGACTTCTGGGCGACAAATACCTGTTTTTCCGATTCCCGGACGAGGATATAGGCCGCTTTTACTTCAAAGGCAACTTTGTCCTTTTCGTGGGCTAACAGGCTGGAGGTCTGATTTTGCCTGGCTTGCCGGGAGTCCACCTGATTTTTCGTCTTTCCCCATTCCCAGAAGGTCCAATCGGCCCTGGCCATGAGATACCAGTTCTCCATGCTCTTGTATGTGCTACCCTGAAGATTTCCCGAATCGCCGAAACGCTCATAATGTCCCACGGCGCTGACGGTGGGGAAGAAATCGCCCTTGGCCGCCTTGACGTATTCTTTGGCCTGTTCCACCTTGAGGGAGTACGCCTTGATTTCCGGACGTTTATCAAAAGCTGTCTGAAAGCAGACCTCGATGGTTTTCTCGAAGGGCCGGTAAGTCAAAATGTCCTCCACCTCGACGGGAGCGTTGATGTTGCGCCGCAGGAGGGTGTTGAAGCGGGCCTTGGCTATTTCAAGGCTGTTTTCCGCCTTGACCAGGTTGTGTTCGCCGTTTGCCAATTGGACCTCCGACTGGAGGAGATCGTTTTTAGGGATCAGGCCGACGTCAAAGAAGTTCTGCGCCTCGTTACGATGTGATTTCAATTGCTCCACTGCCTGCCGGGCGACTTCAAGAATTTTCTCGGCCTTGAGAATATGGAAGTAAGACGCCTTGACCTCTTCGACGATATTCTGGGTGGTGGCGGATTCATCAACCCGGGCGATGTCCTCGCCTTTCTTGTTGGCCTGGTAATTGGCTGTAATGCTTCCGCCGGTGAAGATCGGTTGCCGGACCTCCAGTGCCCAATTGTAATTGTCCTGGGTACCCATGGTGATCTGACCGCCAGTAGTTGACAGAGTACCCATGGGAGAGTTTATTGATGTCGGCGGCATATTAACCCAAGGCGCTTCGTTGAGCCGCGTGTAGCTGTAGGAGGTGCTCAGTTTGGGAAGAAATCCGGTGAAAGCCTCTTTCTTCTGGGCCTCCGCTCCCTTGACCCCTTCCTTGGCTGCCTGGATGACCATGCTCTGGTTCAGGGCCAGATCAATGCTGCTTGCCAGGGTGAATTTGTCGGGCGATTTCTCCGGAGGTCCGGTCTGAGCCATTGCCGATATTGCCGCCAGGCCAAGGACGATCATGATCGCTACGGCCAGCAAAAAGGGAGATATCCCTGCGATTTGCATGTGCTGAGGATTGACCAAGGGCACGTCCTGGAGGCCTTCCTGGTTCCTTCCCCTGGATGTAGAATTTAAACCAGGGGCAATGTTATCGGAGTTTGGCATCCTCATCTTACGACACCTCGCTTTGTTCCATTTTTTGAGCCATTATCCGGCTCTTTCCTCCTGTCACTTTTCGAGGGCGATTTTCAGGACATCCATCATGTCTTCGACGAGATGAAAATCAATGTCCTTGCGGATCTTGGCTGGAATATCGGCAAGGTCCTTCTTGTTCCACTTGGGCAGGATGATGGTCTTGACGCCGGCGCGGTGGGCGGCGAGAACCTTTTCCTTGATTCCCCCGACCGGGAGTACCAGCCCCCGGAGGGTTATCTCGCCGGTCATGGCCAGATCCTTTTTCACCAGTTTATTGGTCAGCAGCGACGTCAGGGCCGTCATGATCGTTACCCCTGCCGAGGGGCCGTCTTTTGGGATGGCCCCGGAAGGAACATGGATATGAATATCCACATCTTCAAAGAAATCAATTGATATGCCGAGGGCCTCGGCGTTGGTCCGGATGAAACTCAGTGCCGCCGTTGCCGATTCCTTCATGACATCGCCTAATTGCCCCGTCATCGTCAGGCCTTTCTTACCCTTCATGGCCGTTGCTTCGATGAACAGGATATCTCCTCCCACAGGCGTCCAGGCCAAGCCCATGACGACGCCCGGTTTCGATGTCCGGGCGGTTATTTCCGAGGTGACTCGTTCCGGACCCAGATACCGGTGAATGTCTTTATGGCGGATCGTCGCCTTAGTAATCGAGCCTTCTGCGACTTGGCTTGCCACACCCCGACAGACGGAGGCAATCTCCCTTTCCAGGTTTCTTACCCCGGCCT
The DNA here is from genome assembly GCA_023231165.1 of Syntrophales bacterium. Classification (GTDB taxonomy): domain Bacteria; phylum Desulfobacterota; class Syntrophia; order Syntrophales; family UBA8958; genus UBA8958. Next base: position 10,201 of record JALNVY010000056.1, read on the forward strand.
CCCGGGTATAACTGCTGATGATCAGGCGGATGGCCCCCTTCGTAAAGGAAATCTGGTCCGGCCGGAGACCGTTTTCCGTGATCTGCCGGGTAAGGAGATACTTTTCGGCGATGTGGAGCTTTTCATCGACGGTGTAACTAACTAGTTCAATGATTTCAAGGCGGTCCCGCAGGGCTGGCGGAATCGTATCCAGAACGTTCGCCGTGGTGATGAACATGACGTGGGACAGATCGAAGGGGATATCCAGGTAATGGTCCATAAACGAGAAGTTTTGGGCCGGATCGAGGACCTCCAGGAGAGCCGAAGAGGGATCACCTCGAAAATCGCTGCCCACCTTATCGATTTCGTCAAGCATGAAAACGGGATTATTGGATTCCGCCCGGCGGATGCTCTGGATGATCCGGCCCGGAAGGGCGCCGATATAGGTACGCCGGTGTCCGCGAATCTCTGCTTCATCACGGACGCCTCCCAGGGCGATGCGGACAAACTTCCTTCCCAGGGCCCGGGCAATGGACTGCCCCAGAGACGTCTTTCCCGTGCCGGGCGGTCCGACAAAGCAGAGGATCGGCCCTTTCGCGTCGGACTTCAGTTTACGGACGGCAAGGTACTCGATGATCCGCTTTTTCGGTTTCTCCAGACCATAGTGATCTTCCTCCAGGACCTTCCTGGCCTTCTTGATATCCAGATTATCTTCCGTCCCCTCCCGCCAGGGCAGGGTAAGAATCCAATCCAGATAGGTCGAGGCGACGGTGTATTCAGCCGATGATGGATGCATCCGGTCCAGGCGCTGCAATTCCCGATCTGCCTCCTTTTTCGCTTCCTCGGGGAGGTCCTTTTTGGCCAGTTTCTCCCGGTATTCATCCACCTCCACCTTTGTCTCATCCTCTTCGCCAAGCTCCTTCTTGATGGCTCCGAGTTGCTGACGCAGGTAATAATCGCGCTGGGTCTTATCCATATCGTCCTTGACCTGAGACTGGATCTTGTTTCCCAGTTCGAGGACTTCCACCTGATGATTGACGAGGCGTGTGACCTCTCTGAGCCGTATCTTGGCATCGATCAGCTCCAGGATCGCCTGCTTTTCTTCTGTTGGGACATTGATGATAGAGGCGATAAGATCGGCCAGCACGCCCGGATCGGTAATAGTCTTGGCCATGGAACCGAATTCCTGGGGGAGGAAGGGGGACAGTTTTACGATCCGTTCGAATAGTCCCACGAGGTTTGCCATGAGAGCCTCGACCTCGATATCTTTACTATCCTGATCCTGAATAGATTCAATGCGGGCCTGAAGATATGGCTTGCCGGTTATAATTTCCCGGACGTGGAAGCGTTCGATGCCCTGCACGAGGAGTTGAGCTTTGTTCTCTGTGGTTTTGGCCATCTTCAGGATGACGGCGCTTGTCCCGATGGTGTAGAAGTCCTCGGCTTGAAAGGTGGTCTCCGGCGGCGATTTCCTCGCCAGAACCAGACCGATGATCCGGTCCTTCGCCATGGCTTCATCAACGAGTTGCAGGGATTGATCACCAAAAACCTCCAACGGCAGCATCATCTTCGGAAAGACGATCATATTGAAGAGGGGAAGAATCGGCAGGGTTTCCGGGATGTGAATGATTTTCATATCGTTCGATGCCTGTTGATCCGTCATAGGTTGTTTCCTCCTCTTGGCCCCATCACGGGAATGCGCCTTTCCCGTTCCGCGGGTATTTTCCCCAAG
>JALNVY010000057.1 GCA_023231165.1 Syntrophales bacterium
ATCGTCCTGAGGGTCAACAGCGCCCCCGATTACCGGGAAAAGTTGCAGGCCGAGCTGGACGTCATCAAGAACAGCGAGATGTGGCAAGCCGGCGCCACCCTGCGGGCTCTTCGCCCGGAGCGCAGAAAAAAATAAACCGCAGGAAAATCCTCTGCACCTCCCTCCCCTTCAAGGGGAGGGTCGGGCTGGGGATGGGGCTTACAACGACAGCGATAAATATCCAATTATTCGAGAAGATTTGAGGAGGAGGGACATATGCGCAGCGATTTGATGAAAAAAGGTCTGGAGAGGGCGCCTCACCGCTCCCTGTTCAAGGCCATGGGTTATACGGACGAGGAGATCAAACGTCCCCTTATCGGCGTCGTCAATTCGGCCAATGAAATCATCCCCGGGCACATCCACCTGGGGATTATTGCCGATGACGTCAAGGCGGGAATTCGCATCGCCGGCGGGACGCCCGTAGAATTTCCCGCCATCGGGATCTGTGACGGAATTGCCATGGGGCACACGGGGATGAAATACTCCCTGGCCAGCCGGGAACTCATTGCCGATTCTGTCGAGGCCATGGTGATGGCCCATCCCTTCGACGCCCTTGTGATGATCCCCAACTGCGACAAGATCATTCCGGGGATGCTCATGGCGGCCATGCGTCTGAACATTCCCACCATCTTCATCAGCGGCGGTCCCATGCTGGCAGGGAAGCTGAAAGGCAAGACCATTGATCTCATCAGCGTCTTTGAGGGGGTGGGCAAGGTTAAAGCCGGCAGTATGTCCCAGAAGGAGCTGGACGCCATCGAGGATTGCGCCTGCCCCGGCTGCGGCTCCTGCTCCGGCATGTATACGGCCAATTCCATGAACTGCGTCACCGAGGCCTTAGGTCTCGGCCTGCCGGGAAACGGAACGATCCTCGCCGTCCACGCCGCCCGGAGGCGCCTCGCCAAGGAGGCGGGCATGAAGATCATGGAGCTCCTGAAAAAAGACGTGAAGCCCCGTGATATCGCCACCCTGGATGCCTTCAAAAACGCCATTGCCGTGGATATGGCCCTGGGCTGTTCCACCAATACTGTCCTCCATATCCCCGCCATTGCCCATGAGGCGGGGATCAAGCTGGAACTAGACATCTTTAATGAAATCAGCAAGAAGACCCCCAACATCTGCAAGCTCAGTCCGGCGGGGGCCCATCATATCGAGGATCTGGATACGGCGGGAGGAATACAGGCAGTCATGAAACGCATTTCTCCTTTGGGCGTCATTAATGAAAAGGTCCTCACCGTCTCGGGAAAAACCGTCGGCGAAAACCTGAAGTCGGCAGTCATCCTTGATGACGACGTTATCCGCACCCTGAAGAATCCCTACACCAAAGAAGGGGGCATCGCCATCCTCAAGGGGAATCTGGCCCCCGACGGCTGCGTCGTCAAACAGTCCGCCGTAGCGGAAAACATGCTGGTCAACGAGTCCAAAGCCCGGGTCTTCGATGCGGAAGATGATGCGATCAAAGCAATCCTTGGCGGCAAGATCAAAGCGGGGGACATCGTGGTGATCCGCTATGAAGGACCCAAAGGCGGCCCGGGGATGCGGGAAATGCTGGGGCCGACCTCGGCCATTGCCGGGATGGGCCTGGATACCACGGTGGCCCTCCTTACGGACGGCCGTTTCAGCGGCGGAACCCGCGGCGCGGCGATCGGTCACATCTCGCCGGAGGCGGCGGATGGGGGACCCATCGCGCTGGTCCGGGAAGGTGACATCATTGCTATCGACATTCCCAAGAAAAAAATCACCCTCAAAGTTTCCCCGGAGGAGTTGAAGAAGCGGAAAAAGGAATTCAAGCCCAAAGCACCCACCATCACCACCGGTTATCTGGCCCGCTATGCCAAACTGGTGACATCAGCCAGTACGGGGGCGATCTTCAAAGACTAAGAGACAGGCGGTCACGCTGGTAAATAATCAAAGCCCCGGGTTATGTTATGGAGTCGCATAAGTATAACCCGGGGCTTTTTCGTTTCTGCAATGCCTATTTTACGCTTGACGTAAAACGTAGGAGAGTGTAATCTTCAAGGCATGATTCGATCATTTGCCTGCAAGCATACCGAAAAGCTCTACAATGGTGGAAGGGCGCCCCGTTTTCAATCCATTATGCAGCAGGCTGAGCGGCGATTACAGATCCTCGACAGCGCCACCTGCATCGAAGATCTGATGAATCTTCCCAGTAATAGGTTTGAATCTCTGGGTGGAGACCGGACCGGCCAACAAAGCATCCGCATAAACCAGCAGTGGCGTATTTGCTTCGAATGGCGGGAAGATGGTCCATACAACATAGAAATTGTTGATTATCATTGAAAGGAGGAACGCTATGAACGCCATGCGCCCCATACATCCCGGCGAGGTGCTGAAGGAAGAGCTTGCCGAAATTAACATGTCCGCCAATGCCTTTGCCAAGGCACTGCACGTGCCGGCGAACCGGATAACCGCCATCCTGAACGGCGCCCGCTCTATTACCGCCGACACTGCCCTGCGCATTTCCATTTTCTTCGGCACCACACCTGAATTCTGGCTGAATCTTCAGACATCGTATGACTTGAAGGTAGCCAGAGAATCTGTCGGTGAAAAGCTACAACAGGAGGTAAGATCATTCATGCCCGCCGAGCCGCGCCTGACACATGCATAAGGCAGGTCTCCTCGTATATTGGGATGAACTGAATCAGCGAAGGGATAGATATGCAGCGGCCGAATATACAAAAAAAGATTCACGGAGGACCAATTCTATGGAAACACTGAAACAAGAAGCATTGAATGTTATCGCGAAGATGCCGGACGGCGCCGATATTGATGCCATTATGTACAGACTTTACATGATCGATAAGGTTCGTAAGGGGAGAGAGGCAGCGAATAAAGGCGAAACTGTATCCTTGGGCGAACTATTGTGGGAAATCGAATCATGGTAATCTGGACAAACGCAATGGGATTATAAGAGGAAAAAAACCCATCTTCCTACCATGACGATCCTTTTTCCGAGAGCATGAAAGAAAAAAAACAATTGATCCGCAACAGTACCGCCGAATTTCTCATTTTTACCGGCCAGGCCCGTGAGCAGAGCATCGAGGCCCGTTTTGAGGATGAAACCATCTGGCTGACCCAGAAGTTGATGGCGACCTTGTTTGAGGTGACCGTACCGACAATCAACGAGCACCTGAAAAACATCTACGAAACGGGAGAAATCGTTCGTGGGGCAACTGTTCGGAAATTCCTAACAGTTCAAAAGGAAGGGAGCCGCGAGGTCTCCCGAAATGTCGATTTCTACAACTTGGACGCTATTATCTCATTAGGCTACCGCGTCAATTCGGTGCGTGCGACCCAGTTCCGGCAGTGGGCTACCCAGGTGCTGCGGGAGTTTGCCATCAAAGGCTATGTGCTGGACAAAAAGCGCATGGAAAACGGCGCTTTTCTCGGCGACGATTATTACGAGCGTTTGCTGGAGGAAATACGGGAAATCCGCCTCAGCGAAAGGCGGTTTTACCAGAAGGTCACCGACATTTACGCCACCAGCGTGGACTACAACAATGACGCCCCGACCACTAAAGCTTTCTTTGCCAAAGTTCAGAACAAGCTGCATTTTGCCATTCATGGACATACTGCCGCCGAACTCATCATGCAGCGGGCTGACAGCGTCAAAACCAACATGGGACTCACCACCTGGGAAAAGGCGCCGGATGGCAAGATCCTGAAAACCGATGTATCCATTGCCAAAAATTACCTGACTAAGGACGAACTGGAATCACTGGGCCGCATTGTCAACGCCTACCTGGATCTTGCCGAAGACCGCGCCCGACGCAAAATTCCCATGACCATGGAAGATTGGGCAAAAAGGCTTGATATGTTTTTGGAATTTAATGAACGGGAGATACTTGAAGACAAGGGCAGGGTTGCGGCGGAAATTGCAAGAGCCCATGGGGAAAGCGAGTTCGAGAAATACCGCATCGTTCAAGACCGCCTGTTTGAAAGTGACTTCGACAACATATTGAAACAGCTCGCATCCGGCATGTCGGAAGATCCACGCAAATTACCGCCATCGACAGAGGAAAACGGCGAGGCTTCATGAGCAAGATTCAGACGGGCAGCCGTGGTTTGATGGTCCTTGTGGGGAACAGCAAAAAATGATAACGAAATTAAAGTAATATTTTAGAAGGGCTAGGGAATCGTCCATGAAAACAATATCTATCACGTTACCGGACAATCTTGCCGAGCGGATCAACGATTATGTCCAGGCAGGATTTTTCATGTCCGAGCCGGATGTTATCCTGGCGGCGATGTCGGAATTTGTCCGGCGTAATCGCGTTGACCTGATGGAGCGCTTCGCCCGTGAAGATATTGCGTGGGCAATCAAAGAGGCCCAAGCGGCAAAATGAGAACCATCGTCTGCGACGCCGGACCGATACCACGAACAACAGCTCGTCACCATGGAAATCATCAAGAGAATGAGAAAGCGCATTATCAATGGCAATGAACTGAATTAGCGACTGGAGTGATATGCCTTAGCCGAGGATAATTAACGGAGGACCAATACCATGGAAACATTGAAACAAGAAGCATTGAATGTTATCGCGAAGATGCCGGACGGCGCCGATATTGATGCCATTATGTACAGACTTTACGTGATCGACAAGGTTCGCAAGGGGAGAGAGGCAGCGGATAAAGGCGAAACCGTATCATCAGGCGAACTATTGCGGGAAATCGAATCATGGTAATCTGGACAAACCCGGCTAAAGCAGACCTGAAGGCGATGCACGATTTTATAGCTTTGGATTCGAGGTTTTACGCCAAAAAAGTCACCACCAGCGTTGTAAAAAAGACTGAAACCCTTAACAGGTTTGCTCAAATAGGACGGGTTGTACCTGAGATAGATAATGAGGCCGTTCGAGAGCTATTCATTTATTCCTATAGAATTATTTACGAAATCAAATCGGAAGCGGTTTATATCTTGGCTATTGTCCATGGTAAGCAGGATTTGTCCTCAACACATCTCTATAGCATCCAGGAATAGGAGACCGAAGGTTGGGGCGAAAACGGACTTTGGTTGCCCGGCCTGGAAAAGGCAGCAGGCGCCGCTTATCTCTGTTGCGGACATTCACCGTGTTGATCCTTTGTTCCGACAAGAACGAAGCGGTGGCGAAGTATTCCGTGCTGATAGGAGGGATCAAGGAGCAAGGTTCAGAAAAGGAAAATTTTTCGTGAATCGCTTATTCATAAATAATATCAAGCAGATAAATAGTGTCGGAGCTCCGACACTCCTAAGTTATCAACAGGCAAACAGGATCTTTCCTGTCCGGTTCGGAAGCCTCTCCCGAGCTGATGGGACAGAAGGGGGAACGAGATGAGGACTCATCATGCCCAAGATATTTGACAGCATCGTACGAAAGCAATTGACCCAGGATTTTAAGGATCAGTTGACCATCGTGATCATGTTGTTATTGAAAGAAAGCACTTGATATGATTGAGCGAAAACCTTGGACAAGAGCTGAGCTTATCCTTGCAATCAACCTGTATTGCAAAACCCCTTTCGGTAAAATCCATGTGAGGAATCCAGACATCATTGAATTGGCAAGCAAACTGGAAAGAACTTCGGGATCGGTAAGTTACAAACTTGCCAATTTCGCGAGTATAGATCCTTCTTTGGATAGAAAAGGCGCGTCAAATGTCAGTAAACTTGACAAAGAAGTTTGGGCTGAGTTCTTTGATAATTGGGATGATATGGCCTATCAGAGTGAAGCTCAGATGGCGAAACTGAATAAGAAAAGCCTGAAGGACTTAGAGTCTTTCGCTGAAGAAGATGTTTTTGAAGAAGGGCAATCGAGAGAATCCATCGTGAAAGTTCGTATCAAGCAAGAATTCTTCAGAAAAATGATTTTATCAGCTTATGACAACACATGCTGCATCACAGGGATTTCTATTTCAGAACTTCTGATTGCCAGTCATATTGTGCCATGGTCAACTGACACTAAAAACCGATTGAATCCAAGGAATGGACTTTGCTTGAATGCCCTTCATGATCGTGCGTTCGACAAAGGATTAATATCAATTAGTGGAGATTTGCGGATTGTTGTCTCACCGCTTATTTACCAACAAGAATCCAAACGACATAATCTTGAATTCATTACAGACTATGTCAACAAAGAAATACGATTGCCAAGTCGATTCCTTCCTGATCAGAATCTGCTTGAGTATCACAGGCAAAATATATTTCGGGGCTAGTCTATGGACAATAATAATACCGCCAGGATAATAGACTCTAAGTCCGCGCTAAAACAGATGGCGAAAGAAAAAAATATCCGAACAGATATTTCATGTTTCATAAGATGCACAGAAGAAGGCGACTTTGGAAACAACCAAACATTTTGAGAGAGTTTGAACATGAATGTCGTCTATGAACCAAAAGGACGGGCACGGGAATACTCCGAACTGGCCTGTAATCTTTATCGCGGATGTACGCATGGTTGCCGGTACTGTTATGCCCCGTCGTGTATGCGAACGATGGGGGGAAGTGGCATGCGACAGCGGTACCGCGCCCTGATGTGCTGCAAAACCTCGGAAAAGACGCCAAAAAACTGTGTGGCGATTCGCGACGCATTCTTTTTTGCTTTCTGAGTGATCCGTATCAGCCGCTTGAGCGCACGGAACGACTGACACGGCAGGCCCTGGAAATTGTCGCAAAACACCGGCTGAACGGCCAGGTGCTGACCAAAGGAGGAGCGGATCTCATACAGGAAGACATGGGACTGATGAAGGAGGCGCATACGCAATTGGGCCTTACGCTTTGTTTCGCCGATGACTCTATGCGCAAGGATTGGGAGCCGGGCGCCTCGCCTGTGGCTGACCGGCTGACCGTTTTGAAAGCCGCTCACAAAGCAGGCATTTTTACCTGGGTCAGCCTGGAACCGGTGATCGATCCCGATCAGGCCCTTGCGGTGATCCGCATGGCGCATCCGTATGTGAATTTCTGGAAAGTAGGCAAGCTGAACCACATGAGAGAATATGAACAAACCGTAAACTGGGGCAAATTCCTTAACGATGCGGAAGCACTTTTAACGAAATTTGGGGCAAATTACTATATCAAGAATGATTTGCGATCTTCTGCCATAAAGTAATTCATAGATTGTCCGCAAATTGTCTGTAAATTGTCCGTAAACTGATCTTTGCGGGAAAGCAAATATGGATCATTTTCATACATTGCGAAATATGGACCTGCTGATACTTCACAAAACAGCATTTCTCTGCTCCAGTAAATGCCCGGCGGCGGTGGTGCTCAAAGCACATGATTGGGCTATTGAACAAAGAGAAAAAGGTAATCTCGATCGGATGATTAAATAACATTCCTCAGCAAATACGAGGATATTATAAAATCTAAGCGGCGCTTGAGAAAGTTTTTCAATATGGTGGTTTGAGAGGAGAAATACCGCTAAATGTCATGAAAACAAGGAAACATCTGGAATAAAAACAACGTTAATTATGTGGTTTTGCGCGGCAAAAGGGCGTTTTCAAAAATTGTTGCGGGGCAACGCTCAGTAACATCACGATACGATTGATTATTATTGCTGAACCACGAAAATTTTGGTAGTCAAGATGTGACCGGCGGTCATAACCGGCAAAAGGGGCTTGTAATCTTCTCAATAAATCGGATCGACAGACAGGGAGCGGCAAGTAAATAAACACAGGCCGGAGAAGATATGACTTCAGCGAATTTCGATAATTTTACCATCGTTCTGCAAAAGCCCAAGTTCCCGGGCAATATCGGTTCGGTAGCACGCTGCATTAAGAACATGGGCATGGGAAAGCTCATCGTTTCCGAGGCGGGGCCGTTTGACCCGGACGAGATGAAGATCATGTCCACCCACTTTGCCGCGGATATTATTGATAATATTCAATATTTTGATCGTCTTGGCGATGCTCTCGCCCCCTTTCAGTATATCGTGGGCACGACTTCCCGCCTCGGTTCGGCGCGGGGGCCGGCTCTCTCACCTAAGGAGACGGCGGAAAGTCTGGTCGGCCTATCTCAGAACAATGAAATCGCCCTCCTTTTCGGATCCGAAGACAAGGGGCTCAGCAACAGCGACCTCCGGTATTGCCATGCCGTTACGACCATCCCGGTTTCGGAAAAAATGAAATCCATTAATCTTTCCCATGCCGTCATGATTGTCTGCTATGAAATCTTTGCCGCCGGGGGGGAGAAGAAAAAGGCCTTTATGTCAAAACTGGCTTCTTCGATGGAAATCGAGGGGATGTTCGGCCAGGTCAAAGAGGCGCTGACGGAAGTCGGCTTTCTCAATCCCCAGAATCCCGATTACTGGCTGATGCATATCCGCCGGTTGCTATCCCGGACGGGTCTTTTCTCAAGGGACGTGAAGATTATTCGGGGGATCTGCCGCCAGGTGCTGTGGGCCGTCAGGAACAAAACATCGTGACAGTTTCTGACTATTGGTTGCAGGCAGCTATCGCTATGCCTCTTTTGTCTTGACCGTCACCATGATGCTCCGGCAGCACTCGGCATTCTTGACGACAAAGCAGTCAGGCCGCTCCATAAGCTGGTACTGACCATTAGATTCAATCTCCAGATCATTCTTAGACAGCGTCCCGTCCTTGGGGATAAACAGCATGCGTCCGATGGGGATGCCGCCTTCTTTTAAAATTGCCATAGCTAACCTCCTTAAAATAATTTACTTGTCGCGTTTTTAAGATGCCGTCATTGGAGCAGGATCAGTCCCGTCCAGGTAACCCGGTCGCGGACGGGAAAGGCAAGAGATAATCCCGACTGTTCCAGGGTGGCGACGACATCGATGCCCATCGCCTCCATGGAAGGACGGGCGCGGAAGGGGAAACGACAGATCCTGCTGTTGTCAATCGCCACACAGACCTCGCAGAGACGGCAGCAGCCGCCGATCAGACCGGCGGCGAAACGGAAACCGGAGCGGAAGGCCTCCCGTTCTCCCAGGTTTACCAGGTCGTGCAGCCTTCCCGCGGGGACAAAAACATCCCTGCCGGGTTTCCCGTCGTTAAGAATGTCAAAGAGACCCTCTGTCTGCAGGAGGATCGCCTCCTTATAACAGCCAAGGACCTTGCGGAATTCCTCAACAGGCATGACAAAGGGCGGGCACATGAGGTTCTTGTGAAAGCTGTCACATAGAGGGACCTGACATTTTAGACGGACCCGTTCGTCAACGATGACATGAGAAACGGGAAGGGAAAGGACTGTTGAAGCCCCCTCCGCCTTGAGCAAAGAGATGATGGGATCGATTTTAATGGCCGGGTTTTTCGATTTCACCATTTTTCCACCGTCATGGATGGGTCAGGTTTGCATCTATCCCTGGGGAGAAACTCAATTAGGCATTCATAACTTGCCCCGGTCAACTTTTCAACTCCCGTGTCCGTCACGAGGAAGGTATCCTCGACGCCGACAACGCCCAGATCGGGGAAACTGAATTTCGGCTCCAGGGCCAGGACCATACCGGCTGCCAGGGGCGTCTCCTCTGCCGTTGCGATAACCGGCGCCTCGTCGAGTTCCAGACCGATGCCATGCCCGCAGAATTCTGCCCGCTTCGTACCGTAGCCCATAAAATGTTCTGCAAGATCGAAATCCGCCGCCATTTGCTGGGCCTTCCGGAAAAGGTCACCGGCCGGGACGCCGGGACGGATCGCCGCCGCCAGGGCATCTTCGATTTCGATTGCCGCTTCGTAGGCGCGCGCAAGGATTTTCGGGGGGTAACCGATAAAAAAGGTGCGGGTCTGATCGACGATATAGCCGTCGACGGCGCCGACCAGATCCATAATCACCGGTTCCAGGCGACCGATTTTACGGAATCCCGAGCCCTGAGGGGAAGCGGAACTTAAGCCCATGCCCCCCGTCGGGCTGTCCACGAAGGTGAGACTGGCCGCCTCGGGTCCCGATAGCAGGTGCCCCCAATAGACCTCCTGGTTGAAGCCCCGCGTGCGCACCAGACCCTGATGGCCCCGCTTCCTGGCCTCTCCCTCGACGATTGCCGCCAGTTCCACCTCCCGAATTCCCACCCGCAGATGAGCCCTGGCCGTGGCTACCATAAAATCGGCGAGTTTGGCCGCTGTGCGGATGATGCCTGTTTCGTAAGGGGATTTGATCATCCGCACTTTCTGGATTGCCGGCCAGATGTCCACGATCTCATTGGGGTTCAATGTCTGGCGCCAGCGGAAATAATGATTCACCGGCAGGACATCCAGTTCCATCCCCAGCTTGCGGATCCTGCCAATGCCATGATCGGCAATGATTTGCGGGATTTCCTGGAAGGATTTGACGGGAATAATGGTCTCAAGAGGGGAATCGCTGCGGGCGCGCTCGGGATTTCTCCTTACGAAATAAAGGGGCGAACCTTCCCGGGGGACAAACAGGCAGGAATGCTGGAGGGCGCCGGAAAAATAGAATAGATCGGTGTTTTCGACGATCAGGGCGCCGTCAACGTCGGCGGCAGCCATGTATGTCTGGAGTTTATCGAGCCGGACTTGCAATTCGTAACCGGGGGTATTTTTGCTTTCGACCTGGTCCAAATCAGTACTCCATGCCGGCGCGTTCCTTTATCCCTCTGGTATAGTGATGTCTGATCTCCTGAATGTCGCTGACCGTATCGGCAAGATCGATAATCTCCGGGGGGGCGTAGCGGCCCGTGAGGATCAAATCTACCGCCGCCGGTTTGTTATTGATCATATCGACGACTTCCGGGAGGGACAGGAGTTTGAAATCCAGGGCTACATTTATCTCATCGAGGATGACGAGATCATATTCACCGGAAGCAACGACCTGCCCGGCCAGTTTGAAGCCCTCTTTAGCCAGTTCGATGTCGATGGGAGCGGGATTGTCCCGCATGACGAAACTGTCCAGGCCGCTCTGACGGATCGTGAAATCGGGAAGGCATTTCTCGGCGGCGAGCACCTCGCCGTATTTCTTGCCCTTCATGAACTGAATCATAAAGACCTTCTTTCCATGACCGAGCGCCCGGAGGGCCTGGCCGATGGCGGCGGTCGTCTTTCCCTTGCCGTTGCCCGTGATGACCATGACAATGCCGCGATTGAACTTGGCCAGCGTCTCTTCAATTAGATTGTCTGTCAACGCCGTCTTACCCTCCTGTGAGTGATTGACAATATCGCCAACAAATTCGGAAAATGATCGAGAATAAGCCTTCAAGAGTAAAAACCCGGGATGTTTGCCATCCCGGGCTTCTTCTTATCAACACGTTACAAGTTATAAGTTGCAGTCCTTGAGATACCGTCTCGCCACATCCTCGGCGAGGGTGTAGGGATCGCTCTGCTTGTTGATCAGTTTCTCGATCATCGCCTCCGTTTCACCATCAGCAATCAGCCGGTTCAGCACCGGTTCCAGGATACATGTCCGGATGGCCTCATTAAGCTCCATAACCGCCTTCCGGCGGATTCGGGAACCTATGAGGTCGTGTTTTACCAGATGCTGGTAATGCTGATCAATGGTGGACGATAACTCTTCGAGACTCTTATTGAATCCTTCCGGCTCGAAGGCGTTTTCCACCCTGATGATGGGTGGACGCCAGCCAGCCGCGAAGGCGGTCGGCGGCGCCATGTCGAGCATGGCCATGATCTCCCGCCGCAGCTTGGATGACCCTTCCCGATCCGCCTTGTTGATAACGAAGATGTCGGCGATTTCCATAATCCCGGCCTTGATGGCCTGGATCTCGTCGCCCATCCCCGGAATCAGGACCACGATAACCGTATGGGAGTGGTTGATGATA
>JALNVY010000058.1 GCA_023231165.1 Syntrophales bacterium
AGGCTGAGGGGCGATACTTCCGAGGCGCCGTTAAAGCGCGGATTGACGAGCAGGATGTCCATAATAGATCCAAAATGATCTCATGCGAAGGATGATGTAGATAATTTCTATCATGACGATAAAAAATGAAGATATCTAACTTGATGTAATAACTGATATTATATGAGCTGTCAAATATGAAATATAAGAAAACGGCCTTAAAACGCTAATGAGCGCTACCCGTAAGAACAATTGTTCTTCGTTACCAACCCGCAATCAATGTTGGCATTCCCTTATCGATTTTGATATGGGTATAAAGTAGTTGATGCTTGGAGCTTTAATAGTTGCTAATTATTATCAATTGATAAATGGATGAATTACTGTAGCTTCACCGGATAAACAAGCGGCAAAAGGAGAATATTGACCTCCGCCTGCAGTATAGGGGGAAATCAGTCTCCTCGACTCAAAACATCACGGCACCAATGATTTTTTGGTGAAGGTATTTAAAGCGGAATTCGCCGATGTCTTTTTTTCGATCATTAACCCAGGAAAAATCTAAAAAGATATTTCTGATATCTTTTTTTATTTCCACCCTGTTCCCCGTTCTTATTGTTATTCTGGCCGGCTATTATTACCTGTTCCCGATCCTCGATGCAGATGAGATCGATAAGCTGAGAGATGTTTTTACTTATGGCGTGATGGTCCTCCTCTTCTTTCCCCTCTTGACCTTCTTTCTTATGTTCAGGTGGTTTAGCTTCCTGGAAAGGGTCACAGCTGAAATCACCATGAAAACAATGGAGGTCAGTGCGGGGAAAAAAGAATTTGCAGGTCAGAATCTACAGGTCAACGATATTTATATATCGGACATGCAGAGTAAATCCCCGCTAGGGAACGAAGAAAATGAAATACAAAGTATCATCCGTTCCTTCAACGAAATATTTCAAACCGCGGCAGACCAGATCGAGGAGCGAGACCGTATCAAGATTATTCTTGCCGGGCTGATCGCCATGGCAACGGATCTGACCTCAGAGCTAGATTTTGATCGCCTCTTTCCGCTGATCATCGGGAAGGTTACGGATGCCATGGCGGCTGAACGCACCAGCCTTTATGTGGTTGATTGGGAAAAGCGTGAAATATGGACGAAAGTCGCCGAAGGCATTGGTCAGATTCGTCTCCCTCTGGGCGAGGGCATCAGCGGTCGTGTTGCCGAGTCCGGGGAAATGATCAATGTAGCTGACGCCTGGGAGTTACCCTACTTCAATCGTACCTATGATGAGACGAACCAGTTCCGAACTCGCTCCGTATTATGTATGCCCATCAGAGGCCGTCGCGTGCGCCATATCGGGGTTCTTCAGGTAATCAATAAAAAGGGAAATCATCTTTTTGATAAGGATGATGAAGTGCTTATTAAAGGTTTGGTGTCTCAGGTCGGGATCGCCCTTGAAAATTCTCTGCTTGTCGATGAGCTGAAGTTATCTTTTGAGCGATCCATCAGTTCCCTCTCCGCCACAGTGGACGCGAAGCATCCTTTCACGGCAGGCCACTCAGAGAGGGTTACGGAATATTCCCTGCTCATGGCCAGAGAACTGGGACTCAGCAAAGACCAATATGAAACGCTAAAGTATGCGTCCCTGCTCCATGACATCGGTAAAATTGGCATCCGCGATGAAATCCTCACTAAAAACGGCGCCTTCACTCCCGACGAGTTAAAGGAAATGCAGCTCCATCCTGTCAAGACGAAGGTCATCCTTGAAAAGTTCCATTTCCCCGAACATCTCCGGAGGGTTCCTGAAATCGCCAGTTGCCACCACGAAAGGCTCAATGGCAAAGGGTACCCGGCGGGACTCCAAGGTGATAAAATCCCTCTGGAATCAAAAATAATGGCCGTTGCCGATGTCTTTGACGCCCTGACATCGAAACGGGACTATCCCAAGTATGCCTTTGGCGAGATTCTGAAGGATGATCGTGTACCGATTAACAAGGTGATTGACATTTTGCGAGGCGGTTCGGGGAGCCATTTCGATCCCGTGATCGTTGGTGCGTTTCAACGATGCCTGAAAAAAGCGCTTCTCCGATACCGTGGCGAACACTTCCCCCCGGAATATGTGGATGATTTTTTACGGCATTGTTGAGATATTAGGGAACCTCATGAATTATAGGGTTATTGTTGTTTATTCTACCTTCCTGATCTGCTTGGTATTAGCAGTTGTCGTGAATTTCATCTACTGAATCGATACGGGGAGAAAGCTCCCCCCTGAGACTACCTGGCTCTCTGCGTCAAAGAGCTCTATGCTTTAAACGAGAATGTTGTCCTGTGCTGATGGGCAATTGACGATGGTAACAACGATAGAACATTTGTCGAGGGAGGGAATACCAAGTGAACAGAAGGGATGTTCAGGTCATCATACTTATTGTTGTATCTTTAACCATTGTTTGTTTCGTACCTCACTCAATAGCCAGAGAGAAAGGATTAAATACCTTCGCCAGCCCTACACTGGGTGCGAAGTTTGTCCTCATCCCCGCCGGTACTTTTATGATGGGTTCTCCTAGCGATGAGCCGGGCCGGGATAGCGACGAGAGCCCCCAGCACCAGGTAACAATTAGCCGTCCTTTTTACATGCAGACAACTGAGGTGACCCAGGGGCAGTGGAAGCGGGTTATGGGGAGCAATCCTTCGCATTTCGACAGTTGTGGTGACGACTGCCCGGTGGAGCAGGTGTCTTGGGAGGATGTACAAGGTTTCATCAAGAAGCTCAACAGTATGGATGGGACGGACAAATACCGTTTGCCCACGGAGGCACAGTGGGAGTATGCGGCCCGAGCGGGAACAACGACGAGGTTTCATGCGGGGAATAGCGAAGATGATTTATCGCATGCCGGTTGGCTAAAAGCCAATTCCGGATCGAAGACACACCAGGTGGGGCAGAAGATATCTAACTCCTGGGGCTTGTACGACATGCACGGCAACGTCTATGAGTGGGTGCAGGACTGGTTCCGTTTATATTCCGCCGACAACCCGGCAGGACCATCATCGGGCTCGAAGCGTGTGCGTCGTGGCGGGTCCTGGAGCAGCGTTGCCAGGTTCTGCCGGTCAGCGAATCGCGATTACTTCGGCCCGGGTCAACGTAGCGGCCTCCTCGGCTTTCGCCTTCTCAAGACACAGTAGTTTTTTATTTTTTATCTTTCCAGATTGTCCGTTATCAGACAATGGATTATCTGGTCAGCATGCTCACACAGACCATACCCAAATATAGCATCGAGAATCCAAGTATGGTCCAACAGAATAAATCAACCCACTTCTCGCCCTTCAGGATCTGCTGATACCAAGCAGTGCCTACAACGAGATGCTTGATTTTCTCAATTACATTGATCTTCCTCGGGATGATCATGGAAATCCGATCGCCAATATGAATCGGTATCGTCAATTCGTGTGCTCTCAATATTCTGACTGTCATATTTGATCCTTACTGTACTGTAGAATGTACTTGTCTTAATAATTATATCGACAAAATATTCCGTTATCTTTAAAAATCTCTTCCTTACATATTATATTTTCTGATCACAGCAGTCACAACACCTCCTATTCTGAGTTCCATCTTTTATTTCTGAAGAAAGCCGCTATGGATCTTTCAATGCTCTGAATGGATCTCTTCTCTTGCATGGTCAACTCATAACAGAACGAACGTTCTATTGTCAAGAAGTTTTTCTATTGCTTCATGACCAGTACATGATAAGCTGTACAAAGTTCTTATCTATCAGGTGGATTTAGATGTCTATCCATAGAATTCCAGTTAATAAACTAAGCCCTGGAGCCTTACGAGGAGTTATTGAAGAATTTATTCATAACGGTGATGTTCCATGAATTCTGAAGATCAAGAAGCTTGTACATACGTTGCTCCTGATAACAGCGTCCTTTTGAAGTTGGCTAAAGCAAAAATGCCATTTGGAAAATATGCAGGCTGTCTTCTTGTTGATCTTCCAGAACCATATGTCATCTGGTTTTCCCGGAAAGGATTTCCTCAAGGCGAACTGGGAGAGCTGCTTAGGACAGTTTATGAAATAAAAATTAATGGACTGGAATACCTTTTCGGGCCACTTAAAGATTGACGCCCTCGGATGGATTTGTTTTATTAAGAACACATCAAGACATGGGAAGGTAACCTTTTGGAAAAATTTGCATTATCCGGAGACTACATAGAGCTTAATAAACTTCTAAAGGCATCAGGCCTGTGCGATACAGGTGGTATTGCAAAATATGCCATAAAAAATGGTCGTGTCGCCGTCGATGGAGAAGTTGAATACAGAAAAGGATGCAAAATCAGGCATGGCCAAAAAGTTGAATTTGATAGCCACATGATCGAAGTCAATTGATCCGTTAGCAGGGTAATCATTTGCTAAGACAAATGCTGTTTTTGATAGCCTCTGTTGTATGCCAGCCGTCAGGGTCGTTTTACCTATGCTTTCTTGCCTCAAGGGCAGCAAGATAGATGGGTCGATTCTCTTCAATATACTCTGGAGACAAAGTCATTCCGTGGGCGTAAGGAATCCCGTTTTTATCGACGGTCACGAAGGTTACCATGCCCGTGACTGAGGGTGTCTCATCCCTCCCGTTCACAAAGACCTTGGCGTCAGCAGTAAGGCTTTTCTCCCCCAGGTGGGCAATCCGGGACTTGATTTCGATGATATCGCCGGTTGTTGACGACTTGTGAAAATTCATCCCGTGAATACGGGCGCAGACAATGTCTTCCGGCTTTCTCAACAGGTCGATAGTAGAAATGAGACAAGCCTCCACGAGCCACTCGGCCATTCTGCCGGCAAACAGGGTCCCATGATGATTGAGATCTTCCGATTTTATTATCCGGGAAATCAGTATTTCCCGGATCTCTTTTTTTTCCTGAGTTGACATGACTTGTCCTTCCTAATCCTTTATGAAAAATATGACGGGGCGGGAATGAATTAGTTCATTCCCGCCCCGTAAAGATCTGATCAGCCTCTCGAACCGAGGCGAAGGCCGCCGTGGATAAAGAAGACATCACCGGACAGGGCCTCATTCCGATAAAGCTCGCCTACCAGGGAGGCCACCTCTTCCGGTTCTATCAACCTGCCTATGGGCACATCCGACAATATCTTTTCGAGGGCCTTCTGATCCATCCGTTTTACCATTGCCGTCCCCACATAACCGGGGGCCACGGCGACGCAGCGAATCCGGTCGGACAGGCCGCGTCTGAGAAACTCCGCCGTGATCACCTTGGGCATTACGGACATGGCGGCCTTGGACGAGGAATAATTGATCTGTCCCGCCGTCCCCAGGGAACCCGTGGAGGAAACGAGACAGATCAATCCTTTGCAGTTGTTGTTGATCATCCGCTCCGCGCATTCCCGGACGGTAAGGAAGACCCCCGTCAGATTGATATCAATAACCGCCTTGAACTGGTCGAGAGACATCTTTCTGTTCACCTTCCCCGTTTCCTTGCTCGTGGCCACCAGCAGGCCATCCTTGATGATGCCGGCAAAAGGGGCAACCAGGTTGATCTGACCAAAGCGTTCGATTGCCGTGTCGGCAAGGAGGGCGTTGTCCTCCTCTTTTGTCACGTCACAGACCACGGTCGCAATTTCGCCGCCCAATTCTTTCAATTGGGCTTCCGCCCCATCCAGAAACGACTGGGCGATATCGGCAATCACCACCTTGCCGCCATTTTTTACCCAGTATTTCGCAATTTCTAATCCGATTCCGCCACCGCCGCCCGTAATGACGGCGACTGATCCCTTGATCTCCAACATATTCTCTCTCCTTTCAAAGTCAAAAAAGGGAGGGGCTTTCGCCCCTCCCCATCCGGGTCATATCGAGTAGAATCAAATAATCCCTTTTTCTGCCAGTTCCCGGAGTTTTACCGGACCATACCCCATGTATTTCAGATATACAAAACCGTTGTCGTAGCCGACGGGACGGCAGGCCCATTTGGTACGGGGTGGCGTCTCCGTTGATTTCCACTGGGACTGGGCGCAGACGATGGAGCCATAGACGGGGTCCTGCACCGGCGTAAAGACGCCGCGATCCCGCCATACTTCGTCGTGCATGGCCGCCCAGGGCGGCACAATCTCCGCCACGACCGGGGTGATCGGGGCCAATCTGCCCTTCTTGGCGTACTCAATGGACTTCATGGTCAATTCCTGGCTCGTGTATTTCAGAGTTTCCGGGTTAATCATGGCCTGATACTTCAACTGCCAGTCCTTTTTCATGAACGGCGCGAGGGTGGTCCATTCCTCAGCCCCCCATTCGTCATACTTGCCGACGATATCGACAAAGGCCTTCCACATCTCCAGACGCAGCCCCCCGAGAAAGACGCCGCCGTCTTTGGTCGGATAGAAACCGTATAGCCAGAGACAGGTGTCGAGGTTCCCGAACCGCTCGTTGATTACCCCCTGATCGGCGTACCAATGGAGCATGTAGTCGTTCAGCCGCTCATAGGCCTCCGGCGTGCTGACGTCTAAGGCCTGCCCCTCTCCCGTCATTTCCCGGTAATAAACCGCCGCGAGGATGCCGACGGCGGCAAAGGTTCCGGAAACCGCCCAGGCGATCCAGGGACCGGCCTTGGTTGACGTGGCGTAAGGCATGTCTTCAAGGGTCTTGCCCTCCGGCAACACCTCGCCGGTGGCGTACTGAACGCCGGAGCGGGCCTGGGCCACGTTGTCGTAGTCGTACTGATTACGGCCGCTTTCGGGACCGAACTGGCCGTAGCCCGTAATGGAGGTGTAAATCAGGCGGGGATTGATCTTCGCCAATTCCTCATATCCGACGCCCCAGGCGTCCATCTTCCCGGCGGGAAAGGTCTCGATAAGGATATCCGCCTGACCCACGAGGGATTTCAGGATATCCCTGCCCTCCTCCGACTCCAGATTCAGGGTGATGTGATACTTGTTCCGTCCTTCCTGGATATAGGCCATCCCGGTGCCCCGGTGGGTAAAACCGTTAGGTGAATAGGTCCGCACCTGATCCCCCCCCGGCGCTTCGATGCGAATCGTCTCCGCGCCCAGCTCGGCAAGGAGGGAGGAGCAGTAAGGTCCCGCCATGCTGCGGGAACTGAGGTCAATTATCGTGAGATCGTCCAAGGCCTCGGGTTTGTCAAAGTTTTTCGCCGGGTCGTCAAGGGAGCGGATATGATCAGCCCAGTCGGCCCATTTCGGTCTTTTTCGTTCTGTCATACACCTCACCTCCTGATGATGTAGCCGGCCTGTCCATCCCAGTCGGATGGGGGGCGGCGGCCCTGCATGTCTTTCCATTTTCCGAGTACGCCGTGCAGATAAAGTTCATCGATCTGGGTCTGGTTTCTCCCCAGTATCTTCGCCATGATGAACTCGTTGTCAAAACCCACGGGGCGAACAGTCCATTTGATCTTGGGCGGCGTCTTGGACATCATGACGGGGAACTCGTGTTCCACATACCGGCCATAAAGAGGATCATCAATCTCCTTCACAAATCCCCGTTCGCGGCGCTGGGGATCTTCATTCATATCCTTGGCGTTGTGGAGGCGCGTGGCGGCAAAACCGAATTCCTTGCCGAGGGCCTCAAGATCATCGGCCGTCTTGGTCCGTGCCCAATCGGCAATGATTTTCAGGATCGCCAGGGCGTTTTCGTCCTGCAGACGGACGGTATGCTCCTGGAAACGGGGGTCGGCAGCAAGCTCCGCCCTGCCCATAGCCCGGCAGAGGCCCAGAAATTCATCCGGCCCCGGGGCAGCCAGAGCGGCGAGGCGATTGTCGGCGCAGAGGAAGGTATCGGCGGGACAGATGCACTGATCGCGATTCCCCGTCGGTTCTACGCCTTTTCCCGCCAACTGCTGATAAGGCCATACCCAGTTCATGACCCGCATGATGTTTTCCGTCTGGGACATCTCGATAAACTGCCCTTTCCCCGTCTTCCGGCGATGATGGAGAGCGGCAAGGACAGCCACCTCTCCCATGAGGCCGCCGTAGTAATCGCAGATCCAGATGGACTGCTTCAGGGGCGGGCGCTTCGGGAAACTTGACATCCAGGCATACCCGGCGAGGGCTTGCGACGCCCCGTCGTTGGATGGACGATCCTGTTCGGCGTAGGTGCCCCACTGCCCGAAGCCGTTCTTTTCGATATAAATGATGCCGGGGTTGACCTCCTTGATATGCTCATAGCCGATGTTCCAGCGCCTGGTCACGCCGGGACGGAGGTTGAATTCGATAATATCCGCCTTGGCGGCTAATTCTTTGAAAATCTGCTGCCCCATATCGATATGAAGATCGAGAGCCATGTAATATTTGTTGGGATTGATGTGCATGAACATGGGGGACTGCTCTTTGTAGAACCAGCCGAAGGGGTTGAGTGACCTAGTCACATCGCCCGCGGGAGGCAGCTCGATCTTTATGACTTCGGCCCCCATCTCGGCCAGGAAAGACGGTCCTGATGGACCGAAGAGGAGTGTACAGACCTCGAGGACCCGGACACCCTTCAGGGGGCCGGGTTTGGAAAATTTCTTCTTCACATAATCCTTGAAGACATCTGGCATAAGGTTCCCTCCTTTAAACCGTGAATCAAAAATGATTATGGTGCGTGATTATATCGCCTTATAAAACGCCTGATATTCACCCCCCCTCTAGCATCAATAAACGCAGATATTAGCTGCTTTCCGGTAAAGAATTTCGAAATCAAGATCTGCATATTATGACAACTTGAATCAACTGGAGCATGGAAACGCCATGATCTTAAATGGCGTTTATTTATGGTCATCGAAACGGAATCTATGGCAGATGATGAACTCCCCCCAAGTGTAGGTTTTTTCTAACACGATGTCATTCCTGAAGCAAGAATTTTCATTACAGGATTTCACCCGAGCCGATATAAAAAACACCGGGAGGTTTATTTATATAGACGGCTCTAGAAAGATCCAGCTGGAAATATTTTTAAATTCGTGGAATGAAGTTAAAGGACATTGGAGATTCAAATGTTTCACTGGTTTGTCGATCATCGCCGCAAGAAGCTCACCCAGGCTCCCTTCCCTTCCACGTGGGAGGACATAATCCGCCGTAACGTTGTTCACTATTGCATGCTGGAAGATGCCCAGCACGCTCATCTGCGTATGCTGATCCAGGTGTTTATCGCAGAAAAATGTTGGGAAGGGGCCGGTGGGCTGGAACTTACCGATGAGATCCGCGTGACGATCTCCGCTCAGGCCTGCCTGCTTCTTCTGGGCCTGCCCCACAACTACTACCAGAATGTCGAATCCATTATCATCTATCCCTCTACCGTTTTTCCACCTCAGCGTAAACCCGGTTTCTTTGAAAATACATTTGCACCGGTGGAGCTTGCTCATCCCATTATCGGGCAAGCGTTTCAGCAGGGACCGCTAATTATTGTCTGGGATGCGGCTCTGCACGGCGGCCGCCATCCTGAGTCCGGTTATAACGTTATTTACCACGAATTCGCACACAAGCTGGACATGCTCGACGGGGCGGCCGACGGCACTCCTCCGCTACGAGACCGGGCTGAATACAGTGACTGGGTTCAGACATGTTCGCGTGAATATCTACGCCTCAAACGTGACGCCGAAAAGGGCAAGAAATCTTTTCTCAATGCCTATGGTGCAACGAACGAAGCGGAATTTTTCGCCGTCGCTACAGAGCAATTCTTCGATCAACCACGCTTAATGCTAGAACATGCACCTGACCTTTATCGTGTTTTGCGGGAATACTACCGTCAGGATCCCTACGAACGTGCCTCCCGGAATAATTGCGCGGAGGAGAGTTAAGAAGATCACCCGGTTCACCCGCCGTGAAAAATTTTGAGCGGGCAATAGCAGGGCACCGAACATGGCATTGAAAATATAGCCGCTACTCTTTTTTTCATCATTATGGGAGCCAATCCAACGCATTTGGCGAAGGCCTGCACCAGTTGTAAGATGTAAGACTTGCCGCCATTTTTCTTAGGGAGGTAACCGCTTTTGCCAGGGCCTCCTCCTTGATGTCATAGATGACAATATCACAGGCATGGACGGCAAACTGCAAGGCGATATGGCTTCCCATGGTCCCGCCGCCGATAATCAATATCCGTTTAATATCTTCTACTTTCATGTTTATCCTTAATGAGTCTGACCGGAAAAATGCCGATCAGCCGTTTAGTCGCTCATTGAATTCATCGATCGAGAAACTGTATTCCTGAGTACCGTAGCACTCGACAGCAAAGGAAGCGCATACGCTGCCCATCCTGGCGCATTGTTCTATGTCTTTGCCTTGAATCAGACCGCTGATCAGGCCGCCACGGTAAGAATCGCCGGCCCCCGTCGGATCATCAACCTTTCTTGCCTTGACGGGGGGAATGTCAATTTTACAACCCAGCGTGTCAACTCGGGAACCAAACTCTCCCCGGGTGGTAATGATCTTCCTTGCCAGTTTCAGTAAGGCTTCCTTGTTCAAACCGGTCTTGTTTATGATCAGGTCCAGCTCGTAATCATTGACGATGAGGATTCCGCACCCATCTATGGCCTGAATCAGATCTTTCGCGTCCCACATGGGCAGAGACTGTCCCGGATCAAAGATATATTCGATCCCTCTGTCTTTACAGGCCCGCGGGTAACTAACCATATCTTCAAGATTACCGGGAGAGACAATAATAATAGTTTCTTTGGGATTGAATTTGTCAAAGTCCAAGGCGGATGGATATTTCATGGCCCCGGGATTGAATCCGGTAATCTGATTATCGGCCTGATCGGTGGTAATATAGGCGCTCGCCGTGAATTCATCAGCGATTATTCTGATGTTTTCCGTAGAGATGCCGTTTTTTGCCAGCCATGCGAAATACCTTTCATAATCATGGCCGATTGTAGAAGATATGATGGGCTTTTCACCCATCAGGGTCAGCGAATAGGCTATATTGCCCGCCGTACCGCCGTATTTTTCCTTCATGCCGTTTACCTGGAAACAGACGTTTAAAACGTGAATTTTATCAGGCAGGATGTGATCGGAGAAGTGTCCTGGGAAATCCATAATCCTGTCATATGCCAGCGAACCGGAAACAATTATGTTCATGTCTGAAATCCTCTCAAGTCGATTCAAAGTCATCAGCAGCAATTCGGCGCAACCCCATGTTACGGTAGTCAGCACTGACAACTGCCCTCCTTAATACCGATTTAGATTCTAAGTCAAGAGGCGGTAATATGGGGTTTGTCCTTTTTCTTTGCTTGACTCAAAACGATTCATTCCTTACAGTCCTGTCATGAAACAACTTTCCACCAAAGGTCAATTAAGACGTGATTTACCAACCCTTTCTATTTGAAGAAAACATCTGGATCGCCACGGGAGTATACATGGACGATCAAGGACGGCATCATCCCGTGGAAGGTGAAACAAAGATAACCCATACAGAGGGGCTGTGGATCAATGATTCCTCTATGACCCTGCAGGGAGATAAAACGGCGGCATATAAAACCCGCTACGAGATCATCCCCATGGAACGGGGTCAAGAACTGACGTCCTGGACCTCCGAGAACGCGGCCCTGGGAAAAATGACGGGGAAATTCATCATCGTCGATGATTCCATCATTTCCATGTTCTCTTCTGAAGACGGTGCCCTCCAGGGCACGGAATGCCTGCATCTCATTGATGAGGACCTCTATTCCAATCGGGGATGCCTTTTACGGGGAGACAAGAAAATTTCTTCCTGGGCGGTGGAACTCCGGAAGAAATAGATTCACTGTACAGACCTTATCCTACCTGGAAAGCTATGTCAGCTATGCAGCTTTGAGCCAGTCGAGAAACTATAAGTATTTAT
>JALNVY010000059.1 GCA_023231165.1 Syntrophales bacterium
CGGCCGTCGAGAATCGTTTCATACTTGAACTGTAATACCGGCGGCTCTCCTTCCTTGATATGTTGCAGAAAGTTATCACCCCGCTGACGCATGACATCCCAGAAAAGGATTTGCCGTTGGATCATATCCACGCTATATTCCCGGAGGTCTTTTGCAGCGACGTTGCCCTTGCCTGTTTCCCCAAAGCATTTGAACAATGTCGACGGGTCAAAAGAAGCCAAGGGCTTGCCAGCGAACGGCAGTTTATCAGCGCCCGCCAGGGGGCGTTGGAGCATCTCGAACCCTGACTTCCAGAAGTTATTAAATTGGTCGCTGCCTTTCCATGGATCTCCAAATCCCTTGAAAAAGGCGGATGGATCAAACCCTGCTGGGCACTTTCCCCATGATGCAGGCTGCTCCGGCGGTTTTGCTGTACTCTGGAACATGACCATTCCGGACTTCCAGAGGTCTTTTAAAAGGACGTTATCCTTCCATAAGTTCTCCCATCCTTTGAAGAAGGACGCCGGATCAAGCCCGGCGAGGGGTTTTTTCATCCCCTCCTCTTTTTTGTCCGCCCCTGCTGTCTCAGGAGCCGCAGCGGCTTTTTTCGGCGCCTCCTGTTTTACTGGTTGGGGGGGCGATTTCGCTGCCCCTGACTTTTTGCCGGCGGCTGCATCCTGTTCGAGAACCGCAGCTTTTTCTTGTTTAACCGGCTTCATAGCTTTTACGGGTTCAAAAGACGCGGTCACTGCCGTCTTTTTTATTTCCGGATCGAGAACCGACGAAACGGCGGCTTTAATCTTGGATGCCTTTCCTTTAACCGGTGCTGATGTCTTGGCCATGATTGATATACTCCTTTCCTATCGGTCATTCCGGCGGAAGCCGGAATTCAGTTTATTGTTCATGGTTCCCGGTTTTCGCCGGGTCAACGGTGTGTAAGGTTTTTTATGAGTTCATCAATCCGTGGTTCAAATATACCGCCTATGCTCTATGGATTCGATGTATCCCGTATCTCCCGGCTTAATTTCGGCGGCATTGCCTTCATCCGTATCAAGGTGCATGTCCAAGCGGAAGTTCTGATCCACCCGGATCAGGACATCGCCGAAGATGAGCCCGCGCCCCCCTTCCTTCCGGACCCGGACGACGTCCTTGTCCCGGAGGCCGAACTTGAGGGCGTCATCGGTGGACATGTGGATGTGGCGCTTGGCGCAGATTACCCCCTTTTCCAGGTGGATCTGTCCTTGGGAACCCACCACCGTAATGCCCGGTGTTCCTTCGATATCGCCGGAATCACGGATCGGCGGATCGATGCCGAGCTTGAACTGTTCCGTCCGGGAAATTTCCAACTGGCTGTATTTTCTCGCCGGACCGAGAATCCGGACCTTCTCCAGGTTTCCCTTGGGGCCGATAAGATTGACCGTTTCCTCGGCGGCAAACTGCCCCGGCTGACTGAGAGGCGACTTCGGCGTCATCGCTTTTCCCCGGCCGAAGAGGAGTTCAAAATTCTCCTGGGTCAGATGAATATGGTGGGCCGAGATGCTTAGAGGTATAGGGGTGGTCTTGAAGACCCTGATATCCGCCTCGGAACGAACCAGGCCAACAGTGTGGAGGGTGTTCCGGGCAATCATCCGTTCCTCATCGGCGGGAATCAACAGCACCCGGACCTTGGCATTGGGCTCCGCAATATCGACGACCTGCCCCCGCTCCGGCCTGGCATCGCGATTAATCCGGTGATCGATGGTCATGCCGAAGGCCTCGAATCCCTGAAAGATTCTGGCCCGGATTTCCGGGGAGTTCTCCCCGATGCCGCCGGTAAAGACGACTACATCGAGACCGCCCAAAGCGACGGTGTAGGCGCCGATATACTTCTTGATCCGGTAGCAGAAGACGCTGATTGCATTCAGGGCATGGGCGTCACCATTTTCCGCCGCCGCAAGTAGCTCCCGCATATCGTTGGTCAGACCGCTGATCCCCTTCAGGCCGCTGTCCTTGTTGAATATGTTTTCTAATTCTTCGGCGCTTCTGCCCTTCCGGAGGAGATGGAAAATAACGCCCGGATCAACATCCCCGGGACGCGTCCCCATGACCAGACCCTCCAAGGGGGTCATTCCCATGCTCGTGTCGATGCTCCGACCATGATCAATAGCGCAGACCGAGGCGCCGCTGCCCAGATGGCAGGTGATCATCTTGAGTTCGCTCAAGGGTTTTTTGAGAAAAGTGGCGGCATTCAGGGCGACATATTCGTGATTTGTCCCGTGGAATCCGTACCGGCGGATTCGTTCCTCTGCACAGAGCCGCCGGGGCAGGGCATAAGTTGCCGCCGCCGGAGGGATGGTCTGATGAAAAGTATTGTCGAAGACGGCGACCTGCTTCGCTCCGGGGAGAAGTTTTCGGAATAACTCGATTCCCTCGATATTGTAGGGATTATGAAGGGGGGCCAGATCGGAAACTGATCTGATCTGTTCCAGAACCTGATCATCGATGATAACCGGTCCATTGAACAGTCCGCCGCCATGGGTTACCCGGTGGCCGACGGCCTTGAATTCCCGGACATCCCGGACCGCGCCGACCGCCGGATCGGAAATGGCCGCAACCATGAACTCGAAGGCCTTCTCCATATTGGGTACCGCCCCCAAGGACACCGATTTTTTTGACGTGGGGGTGACAACTTTATGATGGGCGTCGGCGGAACCGATCCGCTCGATTGTCCCCTCAATAAGTGGGTCTCGCTGCGTCGTATCAAAAATGGTGTATTTCAGAGAGGAACTGCCGCAGTTGATGACTGAGATCTTCATCGGCTCCGAGGCGGAGGTAAAATAGAGATCATAAGGGTCAGGACTGGCCAGCATGGCCGCCTCGCGAATCTCGTGCTCCTTCTGATAAAGGCCAAGATGAAAGACAATCTCCGTTAAATTCTTGGTGAATTGCAACGTCGCTGCGGGGTTTTTCTTGACCACCCCCATAAAAACCGGCCGGGGAATACGGACCAGGGTGCTGGGTTGGGTCGTTTTAAAATCGAAAGCCACCAGATTCCCCGTAAAAACGGACATATCACCGAAGATCCGCCCCTTTTCCAATTTGGTCAATAACTCTTCCGTCACCCCTTCGCCGGGGATAGACACGCCTACCTCTCCATCATAGACGATCCAACTGGAATTGTGGGTCTCCCCTCTTTTCTCTATGTCAACACCGGCAGCAAATTCAACGACTTCTGACGCTTTGACACACTCATCAAGTTCCTCGTCGGAAAACAGGGCCATTAAGGGGTTACTCTGAAAAAATGCCTTCAGGTCATTGACAGCCATAGATATCTCCTCCTCGTTTCACCTGGAAATGCCCTCTTATATTTATAAATCCATTGCGTTATACTCTCCCTCCCCTTCAAGGGGAAGGCGGGGGTGGGGATGGGTTGAGTTCTTTTGTCGTGGCGTAACCGCCGGCCATCTTGTCCGCCTCGGTGATCCAGCCTCCCCCCATGGTCTTGTAGACATTTACCAGGGATTGGAACAGACCTCCTTTGGTCTGGACCTGGGAGAGCTGGCCGTTGAAGAGGCTGCGCTCCGCATCCAGCACCTCCAGGTAGCTGCTGTAACCGTTATCATACCTGAGACCGGCCAGACGCCGGGTGTTCTTGAGGGCCGTTACCTGATCGCCCTGAACGGCGAGGCGTTCCCGGGATTTCCGCTGATCAACCAGGGAGTCGTCTACTTCCCGAAACGCGGTCTGTACCGTTTGCAGATATTTAACCAGGGCCTGCTGCTGGATCGCCTCCGCCTGCTTCACCTGGCCTCTAATTTTACCGGCGGTAAAGATGGGAGCCGTAAGGGAGGCGGCATAGTTCCATGTCTTTGCCGGCCCCGTCAGGAGATCGCTCAGATCGGCGCTGGCAAAACCGAAGAGCCCCGTCAGGGAAATGGATGGAAAGTAGAGCGCCTTCGCCACGGCGATCCGGGCGTTGGCAGCGACCAGATCCTGTTCTGCCTGACGGATATCGGGACGGCGATCGAGAAGATCCGAAGGCAGGCCCTCCGGCACGGTCGGCAGGACCAGTTGGTCGAGGGTCCTACCCCGGGCAATGGGACCGGGATTGCGACCGAGGAGCAGATTGAGGGCGTTTTCCTGCTGGGCGATATTCTTTTCCAACTGGGGAATAACCGCCCGGGCGTCTTCATATTCCGACCGTGACTGGTTCAGTTCCATCTCCGAAATGACGCCGCCCTGGTATCGCTTCTCGAAGATAGCCAGGGAGTCCCCCCGGCTTTTGAGGGTCTCCCGGGAAATCACCAGTTGCTGGTCATAATTGAGGAGATTGATATAACCATTGGCTACGGAAGCCACGAGGGTCATGATCACGGCCCGGCGGGCCTCGTCGGTGCTGAGCAGATCGGCGCGGGCTCCTTCCGTCGCCCGTCTGAGCTTGCCCCAGATGTCGAGTTCCCAGTTGGCATTGAGGTTGCCTTGAAAGGTGTTGGAAGTAGGCGGCAAACTAGACAACCATCCCGTTGGCCCAACTTGCGTCGATCGCTGTCGTCCCGCACTTGCCCCCAGACTCACCTGGGGAAAGAGATCCGCCCGGGTGACACCGAGCTTTCCCATATATTCTTCCACCCGGGCCGTAGCGATGCGGATGTCCTTGTTTTCCTTCAGGGCCGTCTGGATCAGATCGCTAAGCACCGGATCCTGGAATTGGCTCCACCAGGTAGTATTGGCCAGGGCCTTAGCGTCTTTCTCCTCGAAGCGCCAGTTCTGGGGCGTATCCACGGTCGGGCGCTTGTAATCCTTGCCGAGCATGCAGCCTCCCAGGAGCAGGGCAACGGCAATAAGAATAAAAAGGCTTTTTATCCTTATGACTTGTGATTTGCGACTTGCGACTTGTGGTTCTGTTTTCAAATCTGAAATCTTCAATTCAGTTGCCCTCCTTTCCCGGCGTAGTTTCATGTCCCGGTTCTCCCGTCGCCGCCGCTCCCGGCTCCTCGCCTTCCTTTTTCTTATTGGAGCGGGAGCTCAAAGTTTCAAAAAGCTGGAAGAACATGGGAATGAAGAAAATGGCAATCACCGTCGCCCCTAACATACCGCCGATGACACCCGTACCGATGGAATGGCGACTGTTGGCCGAGGCGCCGGAGGCAATAGCCAGAGGCACGCAGCCCAAGATGAAAGCGATGGAGGTCATAACGATAGGCCGGAGGCGGAGTCTGGCCGCTTCGAGGGCCGCGTCGTATATGGACATCCCCTCGGCCCGTTTCATGACGGCAAATTCCGTAATCAGAATACCGTTCTTTGCTGCGAGGGCGATCAGGGTCAACAGGCCGATCTGGAAATAGATGTCATTTTCTATGCCCCGCATCAGGATGGACAACAGCGCCCCGAAGAGGGCAAAAGGCACAGCCATGAGAACGCCGAAGGGCAAAGACCACTTCTCATACTGGGCGGCCAGGATCAGGAACACCATGATCAGACCGAAGACGAACACCAGCCCGGAAGTGCCGCCCGCCTTCTTCTGATAGAAGGCCTCGCCGCTCCAGGCATAGCTGAAATCATCCGGCAGGACCTCTTTGGCCGCCCGCTCCATGGCGTCAATGGCCTGACCGGAGCTGAAACCGGGGGCGGCGCCGCCGATGATATTGGCCGCCGGGAAATTGTTGAAACGGTTGACAATATCGGGCCCTGATTCATATTTCGTAGTGATGACCGATTGGAGGGGCACCATGCGGCCGTCGTAGGAGCGGACATAAGCCTGGGTCAAATCCTGGGGACGGGAGCGATACTGGGGTTCCGCTTGCACGATGACTTGCCAGAGGCGGCTGAATTTGTTGAACTGGCTCACATAAGAAGACCCGAAGAGGATCTGGAGGGTATCATAGACATTCTGGACCGGCACCCCCAGGGTCTCGGATTTTTCCCGGTCCACATCCACCCGCAACTGCTGGGAGTAAGCATTGAGGGTCGAGGCGACACCGTGCAATTCCGGCTGTTTGCTGCAATGGGCAATAAATTTGCTTGTCACTTCCTGGAGTTTTACCGTATCCCCCTCGCCGCGGTTAAGTATCCAGAACTGAAAGCCCCCCGTGTTGCCGAGTCCCGGTATGGAAGGGGGATTCATGGGTATAACCACACCTTCCTTGATCTGGGAAAAATTTTTGAAGGCCGCCTTTATAATCGCCGGGGCTTTTAGCTCTTCCTTCTTTCTTTCCTCGAAATCCTTGAGGGAGATGAACAGGACGCCGGCATTCGCTTTCAAGGCGCTATCCACAAGACTGAAGCCGGCGAACTCACTGACGTCCTGGACGGCCGGGTGGTTCATGAAAAACTTCGCCGCCCTGGCCCCTACATCCTCCGTCCGGTCCAGACTGGCCGTATCGGGAAGAAAACTGACCCCGAAGAGATAGCCCTGATCCTCCGCGGGAACAAAACTGGTGGGGGTGGCATAAAACATGTACCCCACGAGACTCACCATAATGACAAATACGACCATGGCGATCTTCGTATGCTTAAGCATTTTGGCGACCCCGCCGGTGTAACCGTGAGTCACCTTCAGGAAAAAGGCTTCAAACCACTTAAAGAATCCTTTCTTTTCTCCTGTTTTGTGCTGGAGGAGGAGGGCCGCCAAGGCCGGAGACAAGGTCAGGGCGACGATACCGGAAAAAACGACGGAAATAGCGATGGTCACGGCAAACTGCTTGTAGAGCTGCCCCGTCATACCGCCCAAAAAAGCGACGGGAATAAAAACGGCGCACAGGACGAGCATGATGGCGATAACCGGACCCGTGACCTCGTCCATAGCCTTTTTAGCCGCCTCCTTGGGGGAAAGGTGAAATTCCTCCATATTCCGCTCCACATTTTCAATAACGACGATGGCGTCGTCCACGACAATCCCGATGGCAAGCACCATTCCGAACAAGGTCAGCATGTTGATGGAAAAACCGAAAAGGATCATCCCGGTAGCGGTGCCGATGATAGAGATAGGGACGGCGAGGATGGGAATGATAGTGGCCCGGGCGCTCTGGAGAAAGATATAAACAACGAGAATAACAAGAAGACAGGCCTCAAAAAAGGTTATGATAACGTCTTTGATCGAAGCCCTGACGAAATTAGTTGAATCCATGGCGATCTTGTAGTCGATCCCGTCGGGGAAATTCTTTTTCATCTGTTCCAGGGTTTGTTTCACCTGGTCCGAAACCTGTACGGCGTTAGCCCCCGGTTGCTGATAAACGGCCAGCAGCGTCGCTGTTTTGCCGTTCATCCGCGTCCGCACGGAGTAGTCCTTGGAGCCAAGCTGCGCCCGCCCCACGTCTTTCAGACGGACGATGGCCGAGCCGTCCTTGTTGGCCCGGAGGATAATATTTTCGAATTCCTGTGGGGTTGTCAGGCGGCCCTTGGTGGTCACGGAAAAGGTCTGCTCCACCCGGCCGTCCGTGGGAGACTGGCCGATCTTGCCGACGGCGAACTGCTGGTTCTGCTGCTGGATGGCATTGGAGACGTCCGATGCCGTAATGCCAAGCTGGGCCATCCGGTCCGGTTTCAGCCAGATGCGCATGGCGTAGTCCGGGGTACCCAGAATCGCCGTTTGGTTGGCTCCTTCAATGCGTTTCAGGGCGTCGAGAACATAGAGGTTGGCGTAATTGGCCACATAGGTCTGATCATAGCGGTCGTCGGGAGAATAGATGCCGATGACCATGAGAAAGGAACTTGATTTTTTTTGTACTTGAAGTCCTTGTTGCTGGACCGATTGGGGCAACTGGGGCAGGGCGATGTTGACCCGGTTCTGGACGTCGACCTGGGCCATGTCAGGGTTGGTACCGATCTCGAAAAATATAGTCAGGGTCATGGTGCCCATGCCGGTGGAAGTCGAGTTCATGTAGATCATGTTGTCGGCGCCGTTTACCTGCAATTCGATCGGCGCGGCTACATTCTGGGCGATGACATCGGCACTGGCCCCGGGATAGGTTGCCGACACCTGGATCTGGGGGGGTGTTATTTCCGGGTATTGGGCGATGGGGAGGTTAAACATCGCCACGCCGCCGGCTATGACAATCACGATGGAAATAACGGCAGCAAATATGGGCCGGTCAATGAAGAATCTCGATATCATGGCGGCCTCCCCTTATTTCTTCGCCGGCGGGGCGGTTTTGGCGGCGGCGGGAGACTGCGGCGACGGGGATCCGGACGACG
Organism: Syntrophales bacterium; assembly: GCA_023231165.1. Taxonomy (GTDB): domain Bacteria; phylum Desulfobacterota; class Syntrophia; order Syntrophales; family UBA8958; genus UBA8958. The sequence goes on from JALNVY010000059.1 coordinate 8,152, forward strand.
GCGACTGTGTTTGTTTGCCTGCCGGAACTGCCGGCTGGTTGCCCGCTACAGCAGGCGCCTTTTTGTCAACGATCTTTACCGGCATTCCTTCGGCAAGCATCATGACGCCGTCTACAAGCACCCGGTCATTGGCGGCCAGTCCTTTGGTAATGAAGATATCGTCGCCGATCCACTCGCCTACGGTAACATTGCGAACCTCTGCCGTGCCCTCTTTATCGACGCACCAGACGAAATGACCTTTGGCTCCTTCGAAGACCGCCCGCCGGGGGGCGACAATGGCATTGGGACGAATGGCGCCCTTGAGGCGAACCCGGACAAACTGGCCCGGTTTCAGGAGTCCCTTGGGATTTTCCATCGTGGCCTTGAGGAGAAATGTCCCCGTTTCCTTGCTGAAAGAGGGATCGGCAAAGATCAGGTGCCCCTGCTGTGGATATATGGAGCCGTCGGCCAGGACCAGTTCCACGGCAAACTTATGCTCCGGTGGGAAACGGAGTGTTCCTTTTTTGACAGCCTCTCCGGAAAGCAGCCATTCATTCTCGGACATGCTGAAGGTAACCCACATGGGGTTCATCTTGGCCACATAGGTCAGGAGACTATCCGTTGCGGAAATATAGGTACCGTCCTGCTTTTTGGCCTGACTGGAGAGGCCCGTCACCGGGGAGGTGATAACGGTATAGCTGAGATTCAACTCCGCTATTCTGACATTTCCCTGGGCGGAAAGAACCGAGGCGGCGGCCTGCTGTTCGTTGCCCGTTGCGTCGTCGAGGTCCTTTTTGCTAACGGCGTTCTGGTCCGCCAGGGGTTTTATCCTGGCCAGATTGGCCTTGGCTGTGGTCCATCGGGCCTGTTGCTGGGCTAACTCACCATTCGCCTGCTGGAGGGCAGCCTGGAAATTCCGGGGGTCGATCCGGAATAGGACCTGACCGGCCTTGACGAACGATCCTTCTTCGTAAACCCTCTTATCGAGAAAACCCTCGACCCGGGACCGTATTTCCACCAGATGGGAACTTTCCGTCTGACCGACCCATTCAAAAACAACGGGCGTGTCCTTGGGCGTGATCGTGACGGCAGTCACCTCGGCTGGCGGTCGTTTGGCGCCCCCCTTCTGATCCTTCCCGCATCCCGGCAAGTGGCAGACGGCAAGGACAATACAAAATAAAACAAGAATAGCATGGCAACGGCTTGCCGTTTTCATAACTTCCTCCCAAAATTAAATTCGCGGAATAATATATTATTTTCTATGGCCTGTCAAAAAAAAGTCAACAGAGAACCGCCTTTCAAAACTACGGCTTTCTCCTCTTCATTTGTCCTTGGTCTCTTTTTATCCCATAATGTGATATCCGGCATCAATGAAGGTGGCGTTCCCCGTTAACAGTTTCTTTGCCCTCATAACTATTCCCCTCTTGCTTGGTCCTTTAGACGATATATATAATTCACAGTCCTTCCGGCAAATCAGCGCCTTCCTCTTCGACCCAGGCCTTAAGCAGGGTGAAAGCGACAGCCAGCACCACCGGGCCTATAAATATACCGACGATACCGAAGGCAATAAGGCCTCCTATGACACCGGCAAAGACGAGCAGGAGCGGCAGGTCTGCACCTTTCCTGATAAGCATGGGGCGGAGCACATTATCAAGGCTCGTGACAATAACCGTCCACACGAGCAGCACCGATCCCGCCATATTGTGGTTGCCCCAGAAAAGCCAGATGACAGCGGGAATCAGCACTAATCCCGGTCCAAGTTGGGCCGCGCAAAGCATGAACATGACGGCTGTAAGCACGGCTGCCGACGGTACGCCAGTCACGGCAAGACCTATGCCGCCCAGGAAGGACTGCGCCAAGGCCGTGACGACCACACCGAGGGCAACGCCCCGGATCGCCTTTCCAGCGAGGATGGTGACCTCTTCACTGCGATGACCGCCCAGGCGTCTCGCGAAGCGGCGGATACCGGCAGCGGCAGTATCACCCCTAGTATACAGGATCGCGGAGATGATCACGGTCAGTAGAAACTGAACGAGAATTTTGCCCAGGTTGCCGGCCTGATCCACAAACCATTTGGCCACCTTTCCGGAGTATGGTTTGATCCACGAGATTACCCCCTCTGGACCGGCAGTCGCAACCTCCTGCCATGCCGTCGAAAGTTTGGGACCTATCATCGGCACATCCTGAACCCAGGAAGGTGGTGGTGGTAAAGCACTTGTACGTAAAGATTCCGCCAAATCGTCGATCCGGTGAGCATTGTCTATAATGGTCGCCAAGGCGATCCAGCAGGGTATTACTAAAACGAGGAGAAGCGCCACGGTCATCACCAGGGTAGCGAGGCCCCGTTTCCCCCACAGCCATGCCTGAACACGTAACAAGACCGGCCAGGTCGTTACAACGATCGTGGTCGCCCATACCAAAGCTGGTATGAATGGGCGTAGTATTCCGAAAACGGCGACGATGAGAATGGCAATCAATAAAACGGTCAGTGTTGAGTGTGTGATGTCTCGATAATTCGGTTCTCTCATGATTCTCCTTTTTTGTCGCCGCCTGTGTAAAATTTCATTTGAAGTCCTTCCGTTGTGAGCAAATATTTGGTTTTTGTCAATGGAAAATGTGTAATATAAAAAAGTGTATCGAGTCTCTATTTTCATTGTAGATTATGATCATTGAGTATGCTAGAATACTACGTAAAAGATGTACGCGTGTGAAACGCTTTGGTGTAATTTAATAATTATTACCCAAAATTCCATAGGATGAATAATTATTACAGAGCTGTTACTGATGCCCGATAATCCCGTCGCCTGTCCCGACTGTGATCTGCTGCAACATGTTCCACTGCCGCCACCGCGGGGGAAGGCGCTTTGTTGCCGGTGCGGCAAGGTGCTGGCAACAAATAAGCCGGGAGCCAACGAACGTACCCTGGCCTTAGCGATTGGTGCGGCGATTGTTTTTGTTATTGCCAATTCGTTTCCCCTGATGGGCCTGTCAGCGGCAGGGCGCGAGGTTGATACGACGATTATCGGCGGCGCCTGGGCGATGTGGCACGAGGGTAATCAGCTTACAGCGGCACTCGTCGGGTTGTGCGCCGTAGTTGCCCCGGCTGGATATATCGTGATCACAATGGTGGTGCTGATCGCAATCCGCAGGCATCTCTCGGCGCCAAGTTGGGTAGGCGAGCTGCTTCACTGGGCGGAGCTGGCGCGGGAGTGGGCGATGGCCGAGGTAATGATGCTCGGCATTCTTGTCGCCTTAATCAAGATCGCCGATCTCGCGACCGTCATCATCGACGTGGGGATGTTTGCCACCGGGGCGCTCATTGCTCTCCTTACGGCAATGGCGATTAACTTCGACACCGAGGAGATCTGGACACACGTACAATGGACCGGTGGTGGCACACGGTTGCCCGTAAATTCCACGCAGGCCATTGAATACCAGGAGGCAAAGAAATGACCGCACGGGAACCAATGGCCATGCTGTCAGGGATTGCCTTGTGCAAGCACTGCGGACTATC
>JALNVY010000060.1 GCA_023231165.1 Syntrophales bacterium
CCCTGGAACCGGGCCTGCCGGAGTCCTTCAACGTACTCGTCAAGGAACTCCAGAGCCTCTGCCTGGACGTCGAATTAATCGAGGAATAAAGTTAAGGAGAGCATGCGTGGAAGACGTATTCACCTACTTTGAAAAACCAAAGGATCCCGTCCGCTTCAATGCGATCAGGATTTCTATTGCTTCACCGGAAAAGATCCTCTCCTGGTCGGCGCGGCCGAATACCAACGGCGAGGTCAAGAAACCGGAGACAATCAATTATCGAACATTCAAACCTGAGAAGGATGGATTGTTCTGCGCTAAGATCTTCGGTCCTGTCAAGGACTATGAATGTCTCTGCGGCCGTTACAAACGGATGAAACATCGGGGCGTTATATGTGAGAAGTGCGGAGTGGAAGTCATTCAGTCCAAGGTGCGCCGGGAGAGACTGGGGCATATCAAGCTTGCCACACCCGTAGCGCATATCTGGTTCCTGAAGAGTCTACCCAGCAGGATCGGTAACGTCCTCGATCTCACCCTCAAAGAACTGGAGAAGGTCCTCTACTTTGAAGCGTGGATTGTCATGGATCCCAAGGGCACTTCTCTGAAGAAGAAGGAACTGCTATCGGAGGAGGAAGTCCATGAGCTAAAAGAGCAATATGGTGAAGATGCATTTAGTGTGGGCATTGGCGCCGAGGCAGTCCGAAAACTTCTCGAAGAATTGAATCTAGTCAATCTGGATGCGGAACTGCGCGAGGAATTGAAGACGGCCGTATCGGACACGAAAAAGAAGAAGCTTGTCAAGAGGCTTAAAGTTGTGGAGGCATTGAAGAAATCGGGAAACAAGCCGGAATGGATGGTTCTCACCGTTCTTCCCGTCATTCCTCCCGATCTGCGTCCCCTCGTTCCTCTCGATGGCGGCCGCTTCGCAACATCAGATCTCAATGACCTCTACCGGCGGGTGATCAACCGTAATAATAGGCTGAAGCGCCTCATGGAACTCAATGCCCCGGAGATCATTATCCGTAATGAAAAGCGCATGCTCCAGGAAGCTGTAGACGTTCTGTTCGATAACGGCCGCCGGGGCCGGGCGATAACCGGCACCAACAAGCGTCCCCTCCGCTCCCTGTCCGACATGCTCAAGGGAAAACAGGGACGCTTCCGCCAAAATCTACTGGGCAAGCGGGTAGACTATTCAGGTCGGTCCGTTATAACCGTGGGGCCTGATTTACGGCTGCACCAATGCGGTCTTCCCAAGCAGATGGCCTTGGAGCTGTTTAAACCCTTTGTCTATAACCGTCTCATGGAAAAGGGTTATGTTACGACCGTTAAAAGCGCGAAGAAAATGGTGGAACGCGAACCATCGGAAGTATGGGACGCTCTGGATGAGGTCGTCCGGGAATACCCGGTAATGCTGAACCGTGCTCCCACGCTGCACCGTCTGGGAGTCCAGGCCTTTGAACCGATTCTCATTGAGGGTAAGGCCATTCAACTCCATCCCTTGGTCTGTACCGCTTTTAATGCTGATTTTGACGGCGATCAAATGGCGGTCCATGTTCCCTTGTCTATCGAAGCACAGACGGAAGCCCGGGTATTGATGATGTCTACGAATAACATCCTGTCTCCCGCAAACGGTAAACCGATCATTGTTCCGGGCCAGGATATCGTTCTCGGGCTCTATTATCTTACCCGGTCAAAAGCCGATGTGCGCGGAACGGGAATGGTTTTTTCCGATCCCGGGGAGGTGCGGAGAGCCTTGGATGCCGGCAGTGTGGATCTACATGCGCAAATTGTAGTCCGGATAAATGGAGAGAGGAAGGAAACTACCATAGGGCGTATGATGCTCTATGAGGTTATTCCGGAAGGCATTTCTTTTGATCTCGTCAACAAGGTAATGAATAAGAAGGAAATTGCCAACCTCATCGACTACAGCTACCGGACGTGCGGAGCAAAAACTACCGTCCTTTTGGCAGATCGTCTCAAAGACTTGGGCTTCAAATATGCCACCACTTCTGGAGCTTCCATTGCCATTCACAATATGGTTGTTCCCGGCAATAAAAAGGAAATTGTGGGGAGGGCCGACAAGGACGTTTTAAAAATTCAGAAGCAATACATGGATGGTCTGATCACGGATGGAGAAAGATATAATAAGGTCATCGATATCTGGGCGCAGGCAACTGAAAAGATCGCCGTGGAAATGATGAGTGGTATCGCTACGACTGAGATTACAACCATTTCAGGAGAAAAGAAACGGATCGATAGTTTCAACCCCATTTTCATGATGGCCGATTCAGGAGCGCGGGGATCAGCCGTTCAAATCCGTCAGTTGGCGGGTATGCGCGGTCTGATGGCCAAACCCTCGGGAGAAATCATCGAAACGCCGATTACCGCCAATTTTCGTGAGGGACTGACGGTTCTCCAATACTTCATCTCCACTCACGGCGCCAGGAAGGGTCTTGCCGATACAGCGCTGAAGACAGCCAATTCAGGCTATTTAACCAGAAGGCTTGTGGATGTTGCCCAGGATTGCATAATTAGCGAAGATGATTGCGGGACCATCGATGGCATTTACGTCTCTGCCCCCATGGAAGGTGGAGAGATCATTGAAACAGCCGGAGAGCGTGTCCTGGGAAGGGTTGTCCTGGAAGAGATAGCCGATCCCTTTACGGGAGAGATACTTGTCCAGGCAAACGAAGCAATCGACGAGGCTTTGTCGGAAAGAATTGACCGCGCCGGTATCGAGAGGGTCAGCATTCGCTCCGTTCTCACCTGCAAGTCCAGGCATGGCACCTGTGCTATGTGCTACGGTCGGGATCTTGCCCACGGTCATATTGTCAACATCGGTGAAGCAGTTGGCATTATCGCCGCCCAATCCATTGGGGAGCCGGGTACGCAGCTGACCATGAGAACGTTCCATATCGGCGGGACGGCGAAGTTTGATGAGCATTCCACCCTCCAGGCCAGGCATGACGGCACAGTCAAGTTCGTGAGCCTCTCTACGGTCAAGATCCAGACCGGAGATCTTGTCGTCATGAATCGTAATGGCGAGATCCACGTCCTTGATGATCAGGGGCGAAACCGCGGGAAATATGCTGTTCCGTATGGGGCGCATCTGAAAGTCAAGGAAGGAGATATTGTTTACGGTCCCCGGAAAGATGCCAAAACGGGCCAGGAAAGACAGGCGACGCTGATTGCTGAGTGGGATCCCTTCTCTATCCCGATCCTTGCTGAGGTCGACGGTATAATCAAGTACGGCGACATCATCGAGGGTAAATCCATGCAGGAACAGGTCGATGAAGTGACTGGCCTTTCCCGTAAGGTGGTCGTCGAATCCAAGGGAACGGATATGCGACCCCGGGTATCGATCAAGGATAAGAAAGGTAGGACGGCCAAGGTTCCCGGTACGGCTATGGTTGCCCGTCACCTGTTGCCGGTGGGGGCCAATATCGTTGTCTCGGAAGGATACCAGGCTAGCGCCGGAGACATTATCGCCAAGATCCCCAGGGAGACAACCAAGACCAAGGATATTACCGGTGGTCTTCCCCGGGTAGCTGAGCTGTTTGAAGCGAGAAAACCAAAGGAATACGCCGTGATCAGTGAAATCAAAGGGGTTGTGTCTTATGGCAAGGACGCCAAGGGCAAGAGAAAGGTTATTGTCACCCCGGACAGCGGCGAGGATAAGGAATATCTTATCCCGAAGGGCAAGCATGTCAGTGTTCAGGAGGGTGACCGGGTAATGGAAGGGGAGCCCCTGATGGATGGTGTTAATAACCCCCATGACCTTTTATCGATTAAAGGTGAAAAGGAACTGGCCCGTTATCTTGTCGATGAGGTTCAGGAAGTCTACCGGCTTCAGGGCGTCAAGATTAACGATAAGCATATAGAAGTTATCGTCCGCCAGATGCTCAGGCGAATAAAGATCGTCGATCCAGGCGATACTACTTTTATTGCCGATGAACAAGTGGAACGTTATCGATTCCAGGAAGAGAATGGGCGTGTGGCGGTGGAAGGGGGAAGACCGGCAATCGGTAAACCCATTCTGCTGGGCATTACCAAGGCCTCCCTGTCCACCCAGAGCTTCATTTCCGCTGCTTCCTTCCAGGAGACCACGCGGGTGCTGACGGAGGCAAGTCTGGCTGGTAAAACGGATTACCTCCGTGGTCTGAAGGAAAACGTCATTATGGGACGTCTGATTCCTGCCGGTACGGGATTACCCATGTACCGGAAACTCGGTATAAAAACACTCGCTGAAGATCCGGTGGTCCTTGAAAGCCGGGAGGTGGAAGGAATTTTGGATGAGAAAATGCTTGACATCTGATCGTCTTATTGGTAATAAACCAAACTTTGCGGTACCTGTCTGAAGAGACAGTTGAAGCTTTTTTGGAGGAGCAATGCCAACGATAAACCAGTTGGTCCGGAAGGGAAGGACCAAGATAGAGGGAAAGACGAAAACACCGGCACTTGCCGGCTCCCCGCAACGTCGGGGGGTTTGTGTGCGGGTCTATACATCAACACCTAAAAAGCCGAACTCGGCGTTAAGAAAAGTGGCCAGGGTTCGCCTGACGAGTGGATACGAGGTAACCTCCTATATCCCGGGCGTGGGTCACAACCTTCAGGAGCACTCGGTAGTCCTTGTCCGGGGGGGTAGAGTCAAGGACCTTCCCGGGGTGCGCTATCACATTGTCCGTGGAACCCTTGATGCGGTAGGCGTTCAGGGCAGAAAACAGGGAAGATCCAAATACGGCGCCAAAAAGCCGAGCTAAACGGGGTTAGATCATCATGCCGAGAAGAAGAGAAGTAACAAAGAGAGAGATCATTCCGGATCCCAAGTATCACAACAAGATGGTGGCACAGTTCGTCAACAATCTTTTAAAGCAGGGAAAGAAAAGTACCGCTGAGTCGATTCTCTATGGGGCGCTTGATCTTATTGAAAAAAGGATTAAGGAATCCCCCGTAGATGTTTTTGAAAAGGCATTGAATAATGTGAAACCGGTGATTGAAGTCAAATCGAGAAGAGTCGGCGGATCTACTTACCAGGTTCCCACAGAGGTTCAACCATCACGACGGGTTGCCTTGGCTATCCGCTGGTTAATTACCCATGCCAAGGAGCGGACGGATAAGACGATGAAGGAAAAGCTGGCAGCGGAACTAATCGATGCGGCTAATAATAGAGGGGCGGCTATTAAGAAGCGGGAAGCCGTTCATAAAATGGCGGAGGCCAACAAGGCATTTGCCCACTATCGGTTTTGAAGCAGGGATTAATAAAGGTCAGTCCGAGAGCAAAGGGTCGTAAACATATTAAGAGATTTTTTCAAAAGACGAAGGAGGTAAGTAGAGATGGGTAAGAAGAAATATGAAAGGACAAAGCCGCATATGAATATCGGTACCATTGGTCACGTGGATCACGGTAAAACGACATTGACGGCAGCAATCACCAAGCACTTGTCCAAGAAAGGCTTCGCCGAGTTCAGGCCCTTTGACTCCATTGATAATGCACCGGAGGAGAAGGAAAGAGGCGTTACCATCAATATCTGCCACGTGGAGTATCAGACAGACAAAAGGCATTATGCCCATGTTGACTGCCCTGGTCACGCCGATTATATCAAGAATATGATCACCGGCGCCGCCCACATGGACGGTACGATCCTTGTCGTGGCCGCCTCCGATGGTCCCATGCCCCAAACCAGAGAACACATTTTGCTGGCCAGACAGGTCCAAGTACCCTATGTGGTGGTCTATATGAATAAAGTGGATCTCGTCGATGATCCGGAGCTTCTCGACCTGGTGGAATTGGAACTGAGGGACCTTCTGAAAGATTACCAGTTCCCGGGAGACGAAATCCCCATTATTCGCGGATCGGCGCTTAAGGCTCTGGAAACGGATGATTCTGATTCTGAAGACGCCAAATCCATCTGGGAGCTCCTGGATGCCGTTGATAACTATATTCCCGAACCTACGCGTGTTCTGGATAAACCCTTCCTAATGCCCATTGGTGACGTTTTCAGCATCTCCGGTCGTGGGACAGTGGTAACGGGCAGAGTAGACAGAGGCATCGTCAAGACGGGAGAAGAAGTGGAAATCGTCGGGATTCGCCCGACCTTCAAAACCGTATGCACCGGCGTGGAAATGTTTCGGAAGACATTGGACGAAGGCCGGGCCGGAGACGATATCGGGGTTCTGCTCAGAGGAACTAAGCGGGAAGAAGTTGAAAGGGGTCAGGTCGTGGCGAAGCCAGGTTCTATTACCCCCCACACGAAATTTAAGGCTCAGGTCTATATTCTGACGAAGGAGGAGGGAGGTCGTCATACGCCGTTCTTTTCTGGTTACCGACCCCAGTTTTATTTCCGGACGACGGATGTGACCGGTGTGGCCGTATTGCCCGAAGGCGTGGAAATGGTTATGCCCGGGGATAATGTCGAGATGGAAATTGACCTGATTACGCCTATCGCCATGGAGGAACAGCTACGATTTGCAATTCGCGAGGGTGGCCGAACTGTTGGTTCCGGTGTTGTCAGCAAGGTAATCGAATAATGAAGAGGGGTCCAGCGCGACCATGAAAGACCAGAGAATAAGAATCCGTCTTAAGGCATACGATCACAAACTACTGGACAGATCGGTAGAAGATATTGTCGAGACAGCTAAGCGTACGGGGGCCCGGGTTGCCGGTCCCATCCCACTGCCTACGGAAATCAATCGTTATTGTGTTAATCGTTCGCCCCATGTGGACAAAAAGTCCCGGGAACAATTTGAAATCAGGACGCACAAGCGATTGATTGATATCATCGAACCTACACAGTCGACAGTCGATGCCCTAATGAAGCTCGATCTATCTGCTGGTGTGGACGTGGAGATCAAACTATAGGTTATACATGCCAGGAGATGGAAGGATGTAACTGTATCCATCTCCTGATTTTTTTAGGCGATTAGAGAAGCGAGATGCGAAAGGGACTTATTGGCAGGAAATTGGGCATGACGCAGATCTTTACTGAAGACGGCGAGGCCATGCCGGCAACGGTTATCAAAGTGGAGCCTTCTGTTGTCATTCAGAAAAAGACCGTGCAGCGAGAAGGATATGACGCTGTTCAAATCGGATGCAGTCGTGTCAAGCAAAAACATGTAACGAAACCCCTCCAGGGGCATTTTCAAAAGGCAGACAAGGGTTTCTTCCGTGTTCTCCGTGAATTGCGAGGGGATGTCAGTGGATTTGAACTCGGGCAGGAAGTGCGGGTGGACATCTTCAAACCGGGGGATTACGTGGATATAACCGGAACATCAAAGGGAAAAGGGTTTGCCGGTGTTATAAAGAGGCATGGTTTCAGGGGTGGCAGGGCGACCCATGGGTCCATGTTTCACCGGGCTCCCGGTTCGATAGGCGCCAGCGCCGAACCGTCCCGCGTTTTCAAGGGCAGGAAACTACCCGGGCAGATGGGATGCGAGAGAAATACCGTGCAAAATATGCGAGTCTTGGTTGTAAGACCTGAGGATAATGCAATTGTTGTGAAAGGTTCGATTCCTGGAGGGAAGCAGGGTGTCGTTCTGATCAGGCAGGCGATCAAAAAATAGTATTTGTATAGAAATCCAGGGTGGTGAGCATGCCAGTAGCGGCAGTGTATGATATAGAAAATAAGAAAGTATCAGAAATTGATCTTAGTGATCATATTTTTGGTGCCACGGTCAATGAATCGGTGATTTATGAAGTAGTCAGAATGCAACTGATCTCCCGGCGTAGCGGCACGGCATGTACAAAGACGAGGCGGGACATCAGAGGAGGCGGAAAAAAACCCTGGCGCCAGAAAGGAACAGGGCGGGCGCGAGCAGGAACGAGTCGTTCCCCCATATGGAGGGGGGGTGGCACTGTTTTCGGACCCTTGCCGAGAGACTACTCCTATAAAGTTACCAAAAAGGTTAGGAAGCTCGCCTTGATATCAGCATTGAGCCAGAAATTTAAAGAAGACCGAATGATCATTCTTAATGATTTTCCCATGGAAGGAATCAAGACAAAGAAATTTAAGGAAGTCGTTGATCGTTTCGGGATGAAAAAAGCCCTTGTTATAATAGATAAATCCTATCCTGTCCTGGAGAAATCTTCAAGGAACCTCAAGAATATCAAAATGATTCGTTCGGAAGGCATCAATGTCTATGACCTGTTGAATCATGATCATGTGGTTTTGCTGGAACCGTCCGTGAAGAACATTGAGGGGGCGTTACGATCATAATGGAATTATATAAGATAATAAAAAAAGCGCTGGTTACAGAAAAAAGCACCATCGCTAAAGACGAAGCGAACAAATACTTCTTTGAAGTAGACCGCCGGGCAAACAAGATCGAAATTGGGAATGCTGTCGAAAAGATATTCAAAGTCAATGTTATCAACGTGGCGGTTATGAATGTGCCGGGGAAAAAGAAGCGGCAAGGCAAGATCTTGGGGGAGAAACCTGCATGGAAGAAGGCAGTGGTTACCTTGGCGCCTGGCAGTCGTATCGAGGTTTTTGAAGGTGTGTAATAAGTTTTAAGGGAACGGATCATGGCAATCAAAACGTACAAACCGACATCACCAGGAAGACGATTTCAGACTTGTTCTGATTTTGAGGAAATTACTGCGTCGAAACCTGAAAAAAGTCTTTTGCTCCCGTTGAAGAAAAGCGGTGGGCGGAACGTCAATGGTCGGATGACGAGCCGACATATCGGCGGCGGTCATAAACGAAGATACCGTCTTGTCGATTTCAGAAGGGATAAGATAGATATTCCGGCGCGAGTAGCGTCAATTGAGTACGATCCCAACCGGTCCGCAAGGATTGCGTTGTTGAACTACGCGGATGGCGAGAAACGTTATATTATTGCCCCGGACAAGATAGTTGTGGGCGATGTTGTCGTCAGCGGCGAACGGGCCGATATCAAACCGGGCAACGCCATTCCGCTCAAAAATATTCCCTTGGGTACTCTTATTCATAACGTGGAACTTAAGATCGGCCGGGGTGGACAGATTATACGCAGCGCCGGCACTTATGGTCAACTGATGGCCAAGGAAGGGGGGTATGCGCAAGTACGCCTTCCTTCGGGCGAAGTCAGGAAGATCTTCCTTGCCTGCAAGGCTACCATAGGTCAGATTGGTAATATCGAACACGAAAATATCAGTATCGGCAAGGCGGGAAGAACACGCTGGCTTGGGAAGCGACCCAAGGTAAGAGGGGTGGCCATGAATCCCGTCGATCATCCCATGGGTGGAGGAGAAGGGAAATCGTCGGGAGGAAGACATCCCTGCACTCCCTGGGGAGTTCCGACTAAAGGGCACAAAACAAGGACGAACAAAAGTACGGATAAATACATCGTAAAGAGAAGAGGTTAGAAGGTGGCAAGGTCGGTAAGAAAGGGTCCATACATCGAGGCTAAACTGCTTGAAAAAGTCAGGAAAGCAGAAGCGGCGGGGAGTAAGGCGGTCATAAAAACTTGGTCACGACGGTCGACGATTACCCCTGACCTCATCAGTCATACATTCGCCGTCCATAACGGTAAAAAGTTCATTCCTGTTTTTGTAACGGAAAACATGGTTGGACATAAGCTGGGTGAGTTTGCTCCGACAAGGACCTTTTTTAGTCATGCCGGAGACAGGAAATCGAAGGTGAGAAGATAATCCTGCCGTGTTCGACAGCGGCAAGGTTTGGAGTAAGGCTATGGAAGCAAAGGCTGTTGCTAAATATATACGGATATCACCCCAGAAGGCGCGACTCGTCGTTGATCTTATCCGGGGCAAGAAGGTCGCGGAGGCCGAAAAAATACTTTCCTTTACAAGAAAGTATGGGGCCATGCTGGTGGGAAAGGTTCTTAAGTCTGCTTTGGCCAACGCAAAACAAAACACGAACATCGATGAAAATATTCTCTTTGTGAAGGAAGTTTTCGTTGATCAGGGCCCTTCGCTGAAGCGCTGGCGTGCAAGGGCTCAGGGCCGGGCGGCAGCGATTAAGAAGAGAATGAGTCATATTACCGTTGTCCTTGACGAGGCATAGATACATCTTTAGGAGGTGGAAGATTGGGTCAGAAGGTTAATCCGATCGGTTTGAGGTTGGGTGGTGTTAAAACATGGAAATCGCTTTGGTTTTCTGAGAAGAACTATAGCGAGCTCCTTCACGAAGATATCCGCATCCGCCGGTATCTCAAACAAAAACTCTATCACGCCGGTATTTCAAGGATTGAGATTGAGAGGGCTGCGAATAAAGCTAAAGTCAACATCTATGCTGCCCGCCCCGGAATCATTATTGGCAAAAAGGGATCTGAAATAGAGAAATTGAAAAAAGATCTCGAAAAGGTGAGCAACAGCGACATTATTATTAATATTCTGGAAGTCCGAAAGCCTGAGATCGACGCCCAACTCGTTGCGGAAAACGTCGCCCAGCAATTGGAGAGAAGAATTGCTTTCCGGCGGGCCATGAGGAAGGGTGTAAACTCATCCATGAAATTTGGAGCAAAGGGAATACGTGTCAACTGTTCGGGGAGACTCGGAGGCGCGGAAATGGCCAGGGCCGAGTGGTATCGTGAAGGGCGCGTTCCCCTACATACCTTGCGGGCCGATATTGACTGGGGTTTTGCAGAGGCTAGGACCGCATATGGCAAAATTGGTGTGAAAGTATTTATATTTCATGGTGAAATACTAAAAACCAAAAGCGAGCGCGAACGATAGACATAAGATTGATCAAGGATTTCAGACAGGGGTTTTTGAACCATGTTAATGCCGAAAAGGGTCAAATATAGAAAGCCGCAGCGGGGCCGTATGACAGGTCAGGCAACGAGATGCAATACCGTCGCCTTCGGTGAGTTTGGGTTACAGGCAACGGAGTGCGGTTGGGTAACAGCAAGACAAATTGAATCGGCTCGTGTGGCGATGACGAGGCACGTAAAACGGGGCGGGAAGATATGGATTCGGGCTTTTCCTCATAAGGCCGTGACAAAGAAACCCGCAGAGACCCGTATGGGAAAAGGAAAGGGAGCTCCGGAAGAATGGGTGGCCGTTGTCAAACCGGGAATGATCCTTTATGAAATGCGTGGTGTTTCCCCGGAAATTGCCAAGGAAGCCTTCCGCCTTGCAGCCCATAAACTGCCCATTGGAGTCAAGTTTTTATCAACGGAGATGGCTGATGAAAGTTAATGAGCTGAGGGATCTGAGCATCGATGAATTACAGCAGAAAAACCAGGAGCTTGATGAAGAGCTTTTTAGGTTGAAGCTTCGTCACACTTCTGGGCAATTGGATTCTCCCTCTACTTTGGGCCAAACAAGGAAAAACATTGCCCGTATCAAAACTGTCTTGAGACAGAAGGAGGATCAGTAGTCATGGAAGGCCGGGGGAATCAAAGAATGATCAAGGGTGTGGTGGTCAGCAGCAAAATGGAAAAAACCATAGTTGTTCGTACGGAGCGCTTGGTCAAACACGCTGTTTTCCATAAATATATAAGACAATATGCAAAATACAAGGCCCACGATGAAGGCAATCAGTGTCGTGTCGGAGATAAGGTTCTCATTGTCGAATCTCGGCCACTGAGCAGGGACAAGCGGTGGCGGATGCGGACCATTCTGGAGCGAGCCAAGTAGCATTGGGACTTTTGTGAAGGCGGAGCAGTATTATGATTCAGATGCAGACCATTCTAAATGTGGCAGACAACTCGGGTGCAAAGA
>JALNVY010000061.1 GCA_023231165.1 Syntrophales bacterium
AGCCGCATCGAGGGCGTGATCCGAAGCCGCCGTACTATCGACTCCCTTGGTAAGCTTTCCCTCCGTCACCAAGGCCATCGTTTCCGAGGCATTGGCCCGGATAATGGATGGAGAAACCGTCTCTAAAAGCTGCCGCGAGGTACGGGTACGATACGGCGTCGCTCCGGCCCCAACCGGGTCGAGAATAACGGGAATCCCCCTTTGTTTGGCCCTTCTTGCAGCCATGAACATCGATTTTGTCCACTCCTCATTCAAGGTGCCGATGTTGATCACCAGGGCAGAGGCAATATTAACCATGTCCTCCACCTCCTGTTCCGCATGGGCCATGACGGGGGAAGCGCCGATGGCCAGCAGGGCATTGGCGGTAGTGTTCATTACCACATAGTTTGTTATATTATGGACAAGCGGGGCATGGCTTCTTATCTGGAGCACGGCGTCCCAGACATGTTCAGACCGGTCAGACATGGCGTTTCTCTCCTTTAAAGAACAATTTTCACGGCCGGATGGGCCCGCAGGGCTTCATAAACGGCAAGACGGTGTCCTTCGCTCTCCACAACTATCTCCAGTTGAAAACTCCGATATTTACCTTTTTCACTGCTCCTTGAGAGCACCATCCGATAGGTTCGATCCTGAATAATCTCCGCTACTGCCCGGCGCAGGCTATCTTCGTCGGCGCCGATAATTTGATAGCTCCACGGGCAGGGATAATTAATAACCGCAGATGTCCGTCCTTCGGGTTCCTTCATGGGCTATCCTTTAAAGCGCACCGGGAGCGCAGCTTTTTTAAAGACCTCTGCATCGCTAAATGGAACATCACATCACTCACCTCACAATGATTATAGTCGTCCAGAATAGAAATAGAAAGTTTTTGCAGATGCGTCAAGGTTAAAATGATCGTCAGCCTGGCAACGAAAAAGTAAGTGGCTCTCTCAAGAGGTTGTCCAACCCGGCCTTAACCCCGCTGCTCCCTGACATGACGAACGATCTGCGCTGAATCTTCATAACAGCTTTTGCCAAAAGGCATGATGAGGTACAGCCCGGGCGCATCCGCCGCAATGCCGGCTGCAAGTTCACAAGCCTGATCCAGGCCTAAGCGGCGCTGATCCTCCGGCGAATCATACCGCCTGAAACTTGCCACGACATCTTCCGGTACTACAATCCCCGGGATACGGCCGCTGGCAAGAAACGCTGCGCTGCGGTGGCTGACCAGAGGCATGATACCGGGGAAAAACCGAATCGTCAGTCCCGCCATGGCGTCACGCAGCTTCCTGTAGTCGTCGAGAGTAAAAACCGGCTGTGAGTACACAAACTCTGCTCCGGCGTCTATTTTGGTCTTGAGCCAACGAATTTGCGCCGGGATCGGCCGTCCGACGGCACAACCGGCACAGAAGTCGGGAGGGTCCGCCAGCCCCTCCCCGTTGATGATCTTTCCATCGCGCAGTCCGCGGATCAGACGCAGCAATTCGACTGAACTCCGCATGTCCACAACACGGTGAGCCAGATTGCCCAGATGCCCCATGGAAGGCGCATCGCCCGTAATCGACAGAAGACCGCGTAGACCCGAATCCCAACATCCGATAAGTGTGGAGTGCAGTCGCATAAGGTTGGATTGCGTCACACTGAAATGACAGATTGAAGGAATCTGCAGGGCATTCTGCAGGCGAGCGGCCGTTACTATCGCATCCCGTCCGACGGTCGCCCCTGGATTGTCCGGCACATCGAACATGTCCGCCCCGGCTGCCGCAACTTTTGACGCACCTTGCACAATCTCATCCAGAGACTGCATTCGATCGGCGCGTATTTCCACGCTGACAATGAAGCGGGTTGATTTCATCAGGGAACGAATGGAGTTGTCTTTGATGTCCGGCCGCTCAGGCAATACAGGGGCTTGCTCGGCAGAGATTTGAATGCGTGGCCGCGATATAACAGCCCGCTGCCCCAGCACACCCGCCATCCTGCGGATGTGATCCGGTGTCGTGCCGCAACAACCGCCAATAACCGCAACTCCTGCGGCTGACAGCGACACCGCTGCGGCAGCGAAATCATCAGGCGTAAATTCATACTTCACGACCCCTCGCTCGATCCGCGGGTGCCCGGCATTCGGCGAGGCAGTTAACGGCAGATCGGTGCGTGCGCCGATGTAGGATGCCACACGCAAAATCTCATCCGGATGGTAACAGTTTGTTCCCACAGCAATGACACCCGCCCGGTGCGCCTCCTGGAGAAGCTGATCCATGCGGTTCCACCGCTGTGATCCTCCCCCGGTATTGCCGATCTGGAAAATGACCGGCAGGCCGGTATCGGCGGCAGCTTGCAACGCCGCCCGCGCTTCCCGCACATCCACAAATGTCTCCAGCAACAGTGCGTCGGCCTTGCCGAGCGCATTGCACTGATTGCGATAGACATCAAGCAGGGTATCGGCCGGGTAGTCATCCAACCGTAGCCCAAGTCCCAATGGCCCCATCGAGGCCCAGACCATGCATTCCGAACCACCAACCTCCCGCGCCAGAGCTACACCCGTGCGATTTGTCTCCTCACACAACTCTGCAACACCCGCATCACCGAAGACAACCATATTTGCTGCAAAAGTATTGGTCACAAGAATCCGTGATCCTGCAGATCGATAGGCGGTATGCAGGCTCCTGACCGCTTCGGGTTGTCTGAGATTGAGGAGTTCAACGGGCTCATCGCCCGTACCGCTCGCCTGACGCAGGCAGGTTCCAATCGCCCCGCTACTGATCAGTACATTGCCCCCCAATTCACGCATTATGAAATCTGGCATTCACATCTTCTCCTGCTGCCCAACGGCGAGTTTAGCGAAAGCACAACTTATTATTGAATCTTTTCATGAAGATACGGCAAGATTTCCACATCTTCATGTCTGATCAAGAAACGGTAACGGTTTATCCATCCTATAGACAAGTGCCTGACAAGATGCAAGAAGACGGCTCTCTCCTTCCAATACCTTGATTTCATAGACGGCTGTTTTATTGGTTCGATTGATTTCTTTGGCTTCAGCGGTTAAGGTAGCGCCTCTAGAAGGGGAAGCAAGATAGCTGATGTTCATATTCAAGGCAACGGCAATAGTGCCATGAGAATTGGAGGCGGTTTCAAAAGCTTCATCAATCAGAGCAAACAGTGCACCCCCGTGGGCTTTCCCAAAGATGTTCTCCATATCCGGCGTGAAGTCCATCGCAACTTTTGAATATCCTTCGTCCAGATCAACTAATTTCAGACCGAATTTCTTAGCAAAGGGTTCCTGCTCTACCTGCCTGAAGATTGCTTCCTTAATCTTTATATTCATAATGCTCCAGCAAACTGAAAAAAGAATCTGCAATAAGAATCGATCTACATCACTGCCAAATGGTTCTGATTCTGACCTTCTGAAGATCCTTTACCATAAAAGGCGGCAGATCATCCCTGGTTTTCTGTTCAACGAGAATTCCTTTCTCTGCAATCCAGACTGTTCCTGGCTGTAAGTCACCAAAGACAACCACATCCTGACCTTTGATCCGGCAAGAATAGCTGATCCTCTCGCTTCTGACGCCATCTGTAGCGCCTGATGCACCGGAGATAAAATCACAGATTGTTCCATCTTCCAGTTCAATCATAGATGCCGATGAAGACGGGCCTTTGGAAACATCAGGTGTCGGTAATGGCTTGGTAAGCTTGAGGACGAATCCCGATGACTTATCAATATCAGGACGAGCGCCGCAGACAATCGTTGTTTTATCCTGGACGGCATAACATGGGTCAAAGATTTCATTACCGATCATGCACCGCCAAACATCCGATCGTTGAATGATATTGGAATTGGTCCAGCAGGAACCTTCTCTTTTTTCTGAGGGAATTGGCGGAATGTATTTAATGATCTTTGTTTCCGTAATTTTATTTAATGGAACTGCTTGAGAGGTAATTGGAGCACATAAGATGACCAGAAGCATTGATAAACAGACATTCCATGGTTTCAAATACAATGGCTTTCTCCTCATTTTGGATAGCGGCAAAATATTTAGGTGAGTATACTGGGAATACTGTATCCCATTATAGGAAAATGTCAAAGATATTCACACATAATATTGCCTCCGATTCTGCTATTTTTATCCTCGCTGGAGCGCTTGCCATTGCTATGTGATTTCGTCTTGACAGGAGCAGGGGACTTCCTTATAGTCCGCACGCTCGGCGGAACATTTTTGTCTGAAAAATGTCCATAATTGCACCATACTGCCAGATCAAGGAGACATCCTCATGCCAAAACGAAGCGACATCAACTCGGTTCTTATTATCGGCTCCGGCCCTATCGTCATCGGCCAGGCCTGCGAATTCGACTACTCCGGAACCCAGGCCTGCAAGGCCCTGAGAAAACTCGGCTACAAGATCATCTTGGTCAATTCCAATCCGGCCACCATCATGACCGATCCGGGAACAGCCGATGTGACCTACATCGAACCGCTGAACATTCCCTCCCTCACCGAGATCATCGAAAATGAACGCCCCGACGCCATTCTGCCCAACCTGGGCGGACAGACGGGGCTGAACCTGACCTCAGAGCTTCAGAAGCAGGGCGTCCTGGAAAAATACGGCGTCAAGGTCATCGGCGTCAGTATCGACGCCATCGAACGGGGGGAAGACCGGATTGCCTTCAAGGAGACGATGAACCGCCTCGGCATCGACATGCCGAAGAGCGAGCCGGCCTACACCATCGAAGAAGCGGAAAAGATTGCCGCCGGGTTGGGCTACCCCGTCGTCGTCCGCCCTGCCTACACCATGGGGGGCACCGGCGGCGGCCTCGTCTATAACCTCGAAGAACTCAGGACTATTGCCAGCCGGGGCATCGCGGCAAGTATGGTCGGGCAGATCCTGATTGAAGAATCTGTTCTGGGTTGGGAGGAGCTGGAGCTGGAGGTCGTCCGGGACGCTAAGAACCAGATGATCACCGTCTGTTTCATAGAAAACGTGGACGCCATGGGGGTGCACACCGGCGATTCCTACTGCACCGCACCGATGCTGACGATCAGCCCGGAACTTCAGGCCAGGCTTCAGAAACATTCTTACGACATTGTCGAGGCTATCGAAGTCATCGGCGGGACGAACGTCCAGTTTGCCCATAATCCCGAGACAGGAAGGGTCGTCGTCATCGAAATCAATCCCCGCACTTCCCGTTCTTCCGCGCTGGCTTCCAAGGCTACCGGCTTCCCCATCGCCTTTATCTCCTCTCTCCTTGCCGCCGGTATAACCCTGGACGAGATCCCCTACTGGCGGGAAGGAACCCTGGACAAATACACCCCCTCGGGGGATTATGTCGTTGTCAAGTTTGCCCGTTGGGATTTTGAAAAATTCCCCGGGGCCATAGACAAGCTCGGCACCCAGATGCGGGCCGTCGGCGAGGTGATGAGCATCGGCAAGAACTATAAAGAAGCCTTCCTGAAGTCCATCCGGTCTCTGGAGAAGAGTCGTTACGGACTCGGTTTTGCGAAGGACTTCCATGAAAAGACCCTCGATGAGTTGTACGAGCTTATTGCGGAACCATCGAGCGAACGTCAATACATCATGTACGAGGCCCTGCGCAAGGGGGCGGACGTTGAAACCCTCTTCCGGCGGACCCATATCAAGCCCTGGTTCATCCAGCAGATGAAGGAACTTGTGGACCTGGAGGAGGAAATCCTGAAGTACAAAGGAAAGACCCTGCCCGACGACCTGTTGCTCCGGGCCAAGAAAGACGGTTTTGCCGATCGTTATCTGGCCCAGATTCTGGGTATCCCGGAAGTAGATATCCGCAGGAAACGCATCACTCTGGGGCTGGTTGAATGCTGGGACGCCGTACCGGTGAGCGGCGTTGAAGACGCTGCCTACTATTATTCGACCTACAACGCCCCGGACCGGGTAGGTGTTTCCAAGAACAAAAAGATCATGGTCCTGGGCGGCGGACCCAACCGTATCGGCCAGGGCATCGAATTCGATTACTGCTGCGTCCATGCCGCCTTTACTCTTCGTGATGAGGGCTACGAATCCATCATGGTCAACTGCAACCCCGAGACCGTTTCCACGGACTATGACACCTCCGATAAACTCTATTTCGAGCCCTTGACCGTTGAGGATGTCCTTTCCATCTACGAGAAGGAAAAACCCGAAGGCGTCATCGTCCAGTTCGGCGGCCAAACGCCGCTGAACATCGCCCAGGAACTTGCCCGCGCGGGAGTAAAAATCATCGGCACTTCGCCGGAAACAATCGATCTGGCCGAGGATCGGGACCGGTTCCGCGAAATGATGAAGAAGCTTGGCATCCCCATGCCGGAGTCGGGTATGGCCGGCAACCTCGCCGAGGCCCTCGCCGTAGCCGCCCGGATCGGTTATCCCCTGATGCTCAGGCCATCCTACGTCCTCGGCGGTCGGGGGATGGAAGTGGTCCATGACGAGGAAATGCTGAGACGTTACGTTGCGAAAGCAGTCGGGATGACGTCGGAACGGCCTATTCTTATCGACAAGTTCCTGGAAAACGCCATCGAAGTTGAGGCCGACGCCATTTCCGACGGGGTTGACGCCTTTGTCCCGGCGATCATGGAACATATCGAACTGGCCGGCATCCATTCCGGGGACTCGGCTTGTGTAATCCCGCCGATCAGCATCTCCGCCCGTCACATGGACACCATCAACGACTATACCAGCCGGATCGCCGTGGAATTCGGCGTTATCGGGCTGATGAACATCCAGTACGCCATTGCCAGCGACGTGGTTTATATCCTTGAGGCCAATCCCCGGGCATCCCGTACGGTGCCCCTCGTATCCAAGGTCTGCAATATCTCTATGGCCCGCATCGCCACCCAGGTCATCCTGGGCAAGAAGTTGGCGGATTTCAAGTTCAAACCGCGCGTGTTTCCCCATTTCGGCGTCAAAGAGGCGGTCTTCCCCTTCAACATGTTCCAGGAAGTCGACCCCCTCCTGGGACCGGAAATGCGCTCCACCGGCGAGGTGCTGGGGCTGGCCGATTCCTTCGGACTGGCTTTCTACAAGGCGGAAGAAGCGGCGCAACAGGTCCTTCCCGGGGAGGGAACGGTCCTGCTAACAGTTAATGACTGGGACAAAGGCGGCGTCCTCGAGGTCGCCAGGTGCTTCCATCAATTGGGATTCCGGATCATGACCACGGCCGGAACCCACCGGTTCCTCACGGATGAGGGCATCCCCTCGGAAACCCTACTCAAGATGCACGAGGGAAGACCGAATATCGTCGATGCCGTCAAAAACGGCACCATTCACCTGATCATCAATACCCCCAGCGGCAAGCTCAGCCAGCACGACGATTCCTACATCCGCAAGGCGGCGATCCAATATAAAATCCCCTATATAACCACCATTGCCGCCGCAGTGGCAGCCGTCAAGGGCATAACCGCCTTCCGCAAAGGGCATGGCCGGGCCAAGTCACTACAAAGTTACCATGCCGACATACGGTAATTAAATTGAGGATTCATTGATCAAATTGAAAGGCGCTGCATATGAAGGAAGTAAGAGACAATTGCGGAATATTCGGACTTTACTCCCAGTTTCCCGCCGTATATGACATCTACAACGGCATCGATTTTCTCCAGCACCGGGGCCAGGAGTACTGCGGAATCGCCACCTATGACCAGCATGTCCACCAGGTAACCCATCATGGCAAGGTGGGTAATTCCTTCACGGAGCAGGACCTTCTCTACTTGACTGGAAATTGGGGAATCGGCCACGTCAGTCTCTGGGAACGGCAACCCATGGCCTGGCAGTCCCGCCTCGGCAATATCTCCCTCGCCTTCAGCGGGAATGTCATCAACGCCGATGAACTCATTGCCGCCATGAAAGATCAGGGACATTCATTCTACCGGAGCTACAATATCGAGGTCATTGCCAAGACCATCATGGAGGCCGACGACATGGTCGCGGGCATTGCCGCACTTGCCAGTCGCATCAAAGGGGCCTATACCCTGGTGGTTCTTGCCGCCGAGGGCATTTATGCAACCCGCGACGTCTATGGTTTCCGGCCCCTTATCCTCGGTAAGAACGGAACCCGCTTCGCCGTCAGCTCCGAGTCGCGGGCCCTGCAGAACATGGATATGGATATCGTCCGCGATGTTCGCCCCGGAGAGATCGTCCTGATCAATGCCGAGGGATTCCATACGCTGAAACAGCTTCCCTCGCCCCGGAAGGCCCACTGCGCCTTTGAATGGGCCTACACGGCCAGTATCGATTCCATCATCGACGGCCTCTATGTTCAGGAGGCCCGCAACCACCTGGGTCAGGCCCTGGCCCAGCGGGATCTGGACGAAAAAGACATGGAAGCCGATATCGTCGCTCCCGTTCCCATGTCCGGTATCGGGCACGCCCTTGGCTACCATGAAAAATCTCATATCCGTTACCAGGATGTGTTTCTTTACAACCGCTACGCCGACCGGAGCTATACCCAATCCAGTCAGATCGCCCGGGAAAAAATGGCAAAGCGGAAGATTTCCGTTCTACCGTATGCCGTGGAGGGCAAGCGGATCGTCATCTGCGACGATTCCATCGTCCGGGGAACCCAGATCAGGGACAAGGTAAGGGATTTAAAGAAGGCCGGAGCCAAGGAAGTTCACGTCCGGATCGCCTGTCCGCCCCTCCTGTATCCCTGCGATTTCGGCGTCTCGACGCGGACCCTGGAAGAACTGGCAGCCCGCCAGTGTTTCCCCACAGGAAACATTAGTTGTCTCGACGATTTACGGAAACTGGAAGACTGGATCGCCGGGCAGATCGACGCCGACTCGGTAAAATACAACAGCATCGATGCGCTTGTGGCCGCCCTCGGCATTCCCCGGGAAGACCTCTGCCTGAAGTGCTGGGACGGCATCCGGCCGCTTATGCCATAAGAATAGTTTTTTGTTCAATCGTGAAAAGCCCTCATTCCCGTGAAGGCATGGTTATCAGGGCCAATTCGGAAAAGGTACTGAAACTGAAAGGAACATCTCTAAGGCGAAATCATTTCTGTGACGACAGATAATGATTTCGCCTTTTTTATTTTAAAACTGATAAAATAACGGCCTTTTCAATGATATCAAAGTACCTGGCAACCGGGCTGATCCATCAACGTCTGAGGGCTGTCAACGCAACAATCCCGGCCGCCGGCCGGACGTTCTCACGACGGCGTCGACGGATCGGATTCCCCCCGGAAAAAGGCCGACACCACGGCCAGAAATTCCGCCAGCAGTGTCTTGCTGACGACGAACACATGGCCCACGTGCTTTTCGATTGTACGGTTCAGCCCCCCGCGGACAATGCTGACATTGGCGTCGTCGCTCTCTCCCCAAATATCGCTGGAAATGCAAGATTTGGGCGGGGCAATGGGGTCCCGGTCGCCGCGATAGTTGAAAATGGCTACGCCGGCCTCCCGGAGTGCCTCCATTCTCACCGGTTTCCCGTCCAGTGCGGGAATGGTCGACGGCAGGCAAAAGGTCCCCTCGTAGATCTGGTTCTCCATATAGACATTTTGCAACCATTCCCGGTGGGCTCGAGCGGGAAATTTGGTCCCGTGCGTCAGCCAGTAGAGGAACGGCGCGGAATCCTGAATGGAATCTGCCCGGTCGGCGCGACTGCAAAACCCGTGGGCCATGTAATAGGCAACGCCGGCCTGGATCTCATTCATGCCAAACTCAATCACCTGCGGCGGGACATTCACATCTCCGAAGAGGGCCTCCACCACATCGGGATCGTATTCGGTGCGGATGATGTCCCGCATTTTCCCGTGTCCGCTCTCGCCGTCATCGAATTTCACCGGCGCCACAATCATGGCAACCTTCAGGATGTCCATCGGTTTTCCCGCGGCCATCCGCTCTTCCGCCCGCCTGGCCAGGTAGGGCAGGATCAGCGTCCCGCCCATGCAGTAACCCATTACATGGATGTCACTGCCCGGATGTCGCTGTCCAATCAGTTCCAGATAATAATCATGAATCTCCTTGCCGTAAAAATCGAGTCCCAACCGCGAACTCTCAAAACCGGCATCGCTGTATTCCACGAGATAGACCTCATAGCCCTCTTTCAGCATGCCCTCGACAATCGACTTTCCCTTCGCCATATCATATATTTCCGGCAGATTGATCAGTGGCGTATTTAGATAAAGCACTTTGCCGTTCGGCCGGAAATCTTCCGGCGGCAGATAATGGCGCAGGAACACGGAGTGGAGGTTTGAGCGGGCAACATGCTCAAAGGGGCAATAACCGATCTTTCCGCCCGTAGCCCTTGCGGAAAACTCCTTGATGTCAAAGGCGTGTTCCCGATAGAGATTTTCAAAACGTAGTCGCCCCTGCTCCAGATAAGTGGGAAAAGACAGGGCGTCCGAGCCGTCGGCATTCTTCGGCATGTAGGGCAGCTCCCCGTTTTCCAACGGTGTCTCCGTAATCAGGACCAGCAGGGATATGAGCAGTTCCTTCTTCGCCTTGAGCCGCGTCAATCCCAGTGAATTGAATTTCTTCTCCAGAAAAGCGAACTCCTCGACGCTTTGCCTGAGAAATGATTTGCCTTCCTCCGAGCTTGTCATGTGCCGGGCTTTTTCCATGTCAAAGCGACCGTCAATTATGAAGTTACTGCAAAGGCTGCGCATGAGGTGGGCATAACTGAGGTAAATTCCGCCGTTTATCTCACCGAAGATGTCGGGATTCCGCCCGGTCAGGGTTAAAAAACGGGCAAATTGCCTCACCGGATCAAGCATCGTCTGGTCAAGGACCTGCCGTTGCCAGGACGCCGCCAAGGCGAAGGGACCATAGATGGGATTGCTGAACGACTCAAGAAGTTTATCCAGTTTGATCATGCTCTTGACCACTCCGCCCGCCATCTCGCTTTTCCAAGGCACAACAAACGAATAGCCCTCACGATTATCCGCCGGGGTCGGTCCCATCACCGCGAGCAATTCATCAGGTGTTATCCTACCTCCCACCTGCTCTGTCGTTTCGGTCATAAGTGATCTCCTTTCCCTATAAAGAAATGCCAAATAAATGAAGAATATTAAAAATATTCGTTTGCAAACAGGGTGTCGGATATCGCGCACCTTGCCCCGGCTCCATTTACCCTGTGCCCTTGAGGGTACAAAACCATCCAAATCCTGACTTTTTAATTGTTCATGAACGATGAGATTAAGACCGGGCAGACGGGTTAATCATAAGATATGGACTCACAATCCGTCAAGGGAAAAGATCTTTCCAAAATTACGGCTGTCCGGTTAAAGATGGTTGACCACCATATAATATACTTCGACTCCTTGAAAACGTGGACCGAAACACCCGCACTTCTCATACCACAACAAGCATCAATGCACCTTTGAGAATGAATTTCTCGGCTAAGGAAAACCGAGAGAGTCGGTACAGGAAACGTTCGATCGCATAGTATTGGAATAACTCGTCGAAGGGCCGGGCAGATTCTCGTGACTTGTTGAGAAGTAGCTGATGAACAGAAGCGGCAATATTCCGAAGATCGGGGCGTATCATAGCGTTTTTTTCTTGATTATCTCTAAAATCCGCGTATTATTTTCCTCGCAATCGTCATAAAATTCTGACCGAGAAGGAGAAAAACGATGGCTTCGAC
>JALNVY010000062.1 GCA_023231165.1 Syntrophales bacterium
AGAAGGGGGAAGTCGGCCTTATCATCGCCGCCATCCGGGTCACCCCCACCCAGCCCGTGGCGGCAGATCCGATCACAGCAGTCGTCTCCCTCGCCAGCGGGGACGCAGCAGGAATAACCTTTACGTACCAGTGGACGCGCAATGACCAGGTCATCCCCGACGCAACAGCCAACGTCCTGAAAGATACGCCCCTCAAGCGCGGGGATCGGATTAGTGTCGTGGCAACGGCCTTCCGTAACGGCATCGCCGGACCGCCTGCGAAGAGCCAGACCGTGGTTATCTATAGCCTGCCTCCGACTTTGGAGATGAAGATATTAACGCCCCAGACCCGTCTGGGACTGCCGATCGAAATCCAGTTGACCGGGGCCGCTCCGGACGGCGACAAGGTTTTATATTCCCTGATCTCTCCTTTCGTGGAA
This sequence comes from Syntrophales bacterium, assembly GCA_023231165.1. Taxonomy (GTDB): domain Bacteria; phylum Desulfobacterota; class Syntrophia; order Syntrophales; family UBA8958; genus UBA8958. The sequence continues at coordinate 420 of JALNVY010000062.1, forward strand.
AGCATGACCATTGACGGAAACACAGGAAAGATTATCTGGACTCCCCAGCGGGTTCTCCCTGGGAAACTCAAATTCGGCGCCGCCGCAACCGACACCGACGGCAACAAGACGATGAAGGTCTTTGAACTGGATATGGGGATAGAGCAGGGGCCGTAGGACAGCAACGAACTTCGAATTTTTTGGAGGGCAAAACTTTTTTTGCGTCGTCAATTGATTAACAATATCAGGTAATTTAATGGTGTCGGAGCTCCGACACCCCCCTCTGAGATACTGGCGTCACCAGCCATGGCCGTAGAAGCTGTTGCAAAGGGGAATGATGACTGCCAGGAGCCAGGAAACGACTGATCGGGCGATACAAGATTTTGGCCCTGTCAACCAACTTCAGGGCGGATTCCGTTACCGCTTCGTCTGCACAAAGCCATCCGGGATTCTTCCCGGACAGACACCCTTTACATACGCGTATGCGCCGCCTCCTCCGCCGATTTGAGAATACGGGGCGTCACAAAGATGAGGAGTTCCCTCCGCGTTTTATTAATTTCTTCAACTTTAAAAAGCCAGCCGAGAATCGGGATCTGGGACAGCCAAGGCACCCCGCTGGTCCCTTTGGTATCATCCGTCTTCAGAATGCCGCCGATGACAACGGTGTCGCCGTCCCGAACCACGACCTTGGAATCGACGCTGGCGGTGTAGACCGGATAATTCCCTTGAGCATCTTTTTCAGCCCTGTTAACCCGATTATTTTCCGCTACGATCGTCAACAGGACATGATTATCCGGTTTGATTACCGGGGTAACCGTTAATTTCAGTTCCACCTTTTTATAACTCGTCGTCGCGTTATTATTAGCCGTTGCCGGTGTTATAGTCGGGATTTCTTCCCCCTGTAAGATGATAGCCTTCTGCGTGTCCTGGGTGAGGACACGGGGCGATGACAAGACCTTTCCTGTGGCATTTGATTCCGCCGCGCCAATTCGTGCTTGCAGCACCGCATTCGAGCCGCCTAAAATTATTCCCATCGTCGGTGCAAGAGGCAACGCTCCCAGGCTCATGGCCAAGGCATCTCTTGTCAAAGAAACGCCGCTCGTCAAGGTGGTCAGGGGCGTCGTCAAGGCAGATGTCCCACCTAATAGACCCATACTATAATCGCTGCCGCCAAGACCGGTCGACACGCCGGCGCCCCACTGCACACCGAGTGTCCGGACAAAAGTATCCGTAACCTCGAGGATTTTCGCCTCGATCATGAGTTGCCTCAGCTTGCCTTTTTCAAGCAACTCATTATTTTCCGCTGTCCTTTTGGCATCCTCCTCCTTCTGACGGTTCTGAATACTCGCCAGTCTGTCGGCTTCATCCTTTTTTGCCCGCTCCGCGGTCATGACGCTGATAACATCGCCGGTCCGCTTCTGCGTGAGACCGTTTATATCAAGAACCGTGGCGAGGACCTGGTCCCAAGGCACGTTATCTATGCGTACGGTCACATTACCCTTGACGTCCGGGCTGGCAACAATGTTGATCTTTCCCTGCTCTGCCAGCAGCCTCAGAACTCCACGGATATCCGCATCCTGAAAATCCACGGAAATGCAGGTATTTGTCTGGCCCTCAGCCGGCGGGCATCCTCCCGGGGCTATTGGCGCCCCTGCCTTTTTATCAGTTACTGCCGTTAGCGATGCTGGCTGTTTGCCGTCTGGAGCGCCACTGGAAAGCGTCGCAGGGGGTGAGGCGACCATCAAGGCGGCAACGTTGAAATCGATAATGACCAGGTTGCCTTCCTGGCGGACGCTATAGGGAACAGATTCTCGTAGCTCGATAACGACGCTGACGGTCTGCTTCCCTACGGTACTGTATTGTTCCGGTATGGCCCGGATGACGTTGTTTAGCGTCCCTTCTCCAAGGGCTTTTCTGAAATCCGTCGGGACAAACATATTGTCCATTTTAATGGCAATTGACTTGCCCGTCAGTTTTTCAACCTGGACCCCGGCCTGCCTCGAGACCATAATGGTCACCCGCTCTTTACCGGCTATTTTCTCAAAAAGCATATTCTCCAGGTATCCTGTCGGCGTGGCCGCACCTGTCTCCTCGCCTTTTACCGTACCCACCGTTACCAACAAGCACAGGGCACATAAAAAACAAAGGGCAAAACCCACTGACCACTTTTGTTTTTTCATGGTTTTACCTCTTCACCTTCTTTGAGAAGTTTCATCTCCACCTTCTTTGCTCCTGTCTTTCCCTTCTTGCCTCCTGCCGTTGGCTCTTCGACAATCACCCTGTCCCTGAGTATTTTAGCTATCTTGCCATTATTCATGCCAATAGGGGTGCCAATGGACAGGGTATAATACTTGCCAGCCATATCCTGAACGACCGCAGTTCTGCCTTTTTCATTGCCTCCGATACCGACCAGTTTGAACTGCTCAATCCCCACTCGTTGCAGGGGCGAAAGGGGCAATTTATGCTGTTTCTTCTTTAGCTGCGTTTCCTGCAATTTTCTCAGGGCTAATTCGGCGTCCACAAAAGGTTTGAAGGGATCTGGTTTCCCTTTCGGGTCGTAATGAAAGATTAGCGAATCCGCTGCCACGGGTTTGGCTGGCGCGGCTACGCTCTTGACGGCGCCTTTAGGGGTGACCTCCGGAGGCGCAGGTAAAACCGGCCCGGCACAGAGTAACGCCAGGACAGAAAAGAAAATGATCCCCTTACCTCTTTTTGTCATCCGGCACTCCGCCTTTATCTCCCGTTTTTTCAGTGAACATGTATGTTTTGACCACACAGGTGATATTGACGACCCTTCCTCGTCCCGGCACATCCTTGGCGTCGCTGATGGAAATGTCCTCGATATTGATAATTCTGGGCAGCCTGGCAACCTTGTCAAAGAAATAGACCACATTGTTGAAGCCGCCGTTGATATTTACCCGCACGGGGATTTCTTCATAAAATTTATCCGGAACTGGCGGCGGCTTGGGGCCATCCTTCTTTTGATCTCCCGGTTTTTGTTCGGCCCGCTGGTCCGATGGTTTCAGGTTGGCTCTGACTTCCGCACCCTTCCCCGCAGGCTTCTCCACAGGTTTTTCCGGTGGTTTCGGTTCAAAGAGCAGAAAATCGATGCCTGTTTCTCTCCCCGCCACGGAAACGGCCTGAAAAAGGCCGGGAATTTCCCGCTGATCGGGAAGCTTTGTCAGGGCAAGGGCGAAAGCTTGTTTCAAGAGAGCGACTTCCTTCAGGAATTTCCCCTTTTGCGCGACAATCCTTTCCTTTTCTGTGATCTGCTGGCCTAATTCTGCTGCTTTTGCCTGTAGGGCGCTGCGCTTCTCCCAGGCATCGTTAAAAAGGAGAAACCAGTAGAAATACCCGAGGAGGAGGAAGGCAACGACCAGCAAGGCCGCGAGCATCTTCGGAGAGAGCTTTTTCAGGTCTTCGACAGTTATCGCCATAGCTTACACACCACTTCTCAGGACACAGGAGAGGACAAAATGCTGCAATTTGATTCCTGACAGCTCCAATTGTTTGGATGAAACCAGTTCCACCGATTGGATATACATGGAACCTTCCATGTTTTTGATAAATTGAACAACGGCAAAATTATCCCGTGCCTTACCCTCTACCTGAATGGACAGTCCGGTTTGCGATAGTTTATCCAGCCAGACATCCTTCGTGGGAACCTGGGACGCCACATCGGCTAACAGGCGGACTGGATAACTCCGGTTCTTTTCAAGATTCTGAATGACACCCAGCTTTTTTTCCAGAATCTTTTTCTCGTTCTTGATCTGGTCTACCTCGCCAATAATCTTGTTGAGGGCCAGAATCTTTTCATCTTTCTCCTTAACATCCTTATCAAGGAAACGCACGGAGGCGGTGATCCACAAGTGAACCACCCCAATGATAAGGAAAAAGAGGATAAAGCAAGCTGCAACAATGATGAGCTGCTTTGCCTGCGTTTCCTTCTTGGCCTTTTCCTGATAGGGAAGGAGATTGATCCGGATCATTTGTCCCCCAGTTTCCTCAACGCCAGACCGACCGCAACCGCGGCAATGGGAGCTATCTCTTTGATATAATCATCATCCATCGTCTTGCGGTTGTACTTGATTTTCTTGAAAGGATTGATGATCTCCACGGGAACGCCCAGTCTTTGGGAAAGATCGTTCACGATGCCGGGAATATTGGCCCCGCCGCCTGCCAAGAGGATCATTTTTATATCTTCGTCACTGTAGGTCGAGCGGAAATAATCGATCGATCGTTCAATCTCCGCGCAGAGGGGATCGGCAAGCGACAGGAGGGTGTTGCGAAAAAACTCTTCTGTCGCGTTTTCGTCTCCTTCGGGTCCTTGTAGTTTAATCTTTTCAGCTTCCTCGCCGGATACTCCGTACTGAGACTGAATCGCCTCCGTGATCATATTCCCGCCCAGGGAAAAATCCCTTGTGAAGATGGAGGCGGCGTTTCTGAGGACATTCAGACTGGTGATACTGGCCCCGATATTGACAATGACGACGACGTCCTTCTCTTCGTACTCATAATTTTCCTGATACATCGTCTCCAGGGCAAAAGAATCCACATCCATAATGGCCAGGGACATCCCGAGAAGTTCGATGGCCTCCGCATAGCCTTCAATGATCTCTTTTTTCGCGGCCACGATAATGACATCGTTCATGTTGGGGTTGTTGGCATTCTTACCGAGGACCTGGAAATCAAAGTTGACGTCATTCATGTCGTCAAAGGGAAGGTATTTGCTGGCCTCATCATGGATTGTTTCCTTGAGGTCAGGAGCATTCATAATCGGGAAAGTGGCCTTTTTGATGATGACGGAATGTCCCGAGAGGGAAGTGACAATGCTCTTCCTCTTACAACCGGAATCCTTAAAAAGACGACTTAGCTCCTCCGCGAGTGCGTCGATATCGACGACGGCCCCATCGACGATGATCCCCTTATCCAGGGGAACCGCAAGGAAGCGGTTCATGTTATAGGACCCCTTGTTGCCAAGGATCTCGACGAGCTTGAGGGAACTGGAGCCGATGTCCAGCCCGACGAACTGCTTTTTTCCGGCGAAGAGATCCTTGATATTAAAACGGGCGAAGGCCTGGAGGCCGACGCCGAACTTACTTTCTTTCTTAGGCGCGGCGCCGTCTTCTTTCAATTTTGCCGTGACCACCGACGAGACGTCCAACTGGTCTTTCTTCTTTGAAAAAAGTGACTTGATATCAAACATACACAATTTTCACTGATTTACTTGGCGTTTCGATAAATCAGGTCTCCCTTCTTAACCATTTCGAGGTCGTTGCGGGCGACCATCTCGATGTAGGCAAGATCTGTCCGCAATAGATGGGCCGTCTTCTTTAACTCTCTGTTTTCACGGTCTATCTCCTGATTAACCTTCTTAAGGGATTGCAATCGCTCTCTGCTCACATAATTATCTACGAGGCCCCGGTTGCCGAAAACAATCAAGGCGCCGATCAATAATGCCAAGGCAAGTACATAGCGACCGATTCTCATGATGCCTGCTTTTAATGATCAGATTTTGCCCATAATAAAATAAATTTCCTATCTTCGCAATAAAAATAGTACCTTCGACGAAAAAAAATACTATCCCATCAACCAATGGCAGGCAGGAGCATCTGGGGTTCTCCCAGCAGAAAATCTCCCCTTTCGATCCATTCCTTCAGAATCACTGCAATTTCCCTCGCCTTGTAGTAACTGGAAAGGGGAGCCGTGGCAATTTTCTTGCCATCAAGGATGATTTCACCGCTTCTCAGGGCCTTGTAACTAACTTCGCCCAGGCTCTTGAGCTCTCCCTTGGGATAATCCATGCTGTAATCATAGATCTGCGTATAAATATCGGCGTCCTTGACGGCGGTATACCTTGCCATCTCTTCATTGAGGATAGGAATGGGAATCCCGATCCCGACATACAGGGATACGCCGTAGCCAAGCATACTGGCGCCAACCAGCCACTTGGGGGACATTTCCTTAAGATTGCCAATCGTCGCAATGGTGCCCGCCCCTTCCCGGGGAACGCCGTTTTCACCCCGCAGGGCGTGGGGATTGTGCTGTGTCCCCTGCCAAGCCACATATCCCTGGGCTCCGCCCAGAAAGATCCGCGTCCCCAAACCGATAGTCTTGTAGTTGGGATCGTTGAAAAGGGGGCTCAATTGGCCCGCGGTCGCATAGTTGGCATTGGCCATACGGGGCCGGAGCATCCCCATGTAGGTATAAATCGTCTTGTCGGACATGTTTACAGCGCAACTGTAATTCTGATAGGCGTTCCGGGGATTGAAAAGGATGGCGTCCGGCATATCGAAAAGGGTCATGTTCTTCTCTTGCTTACGGGCGGGATAACAGTCCGTTCCGTACCCTTCCATTCGCAACCGGATTACATTGCCCGCCGCGAGATCTTCGATTACATGTCCCCCGCCGTAATGAAATTCACCCGGATAGACGCTGTTGAGAGGATCCCCTTCGGCGACCTCCGTCGCCCCGATATAACAATCGACGGCGGCGACGCCCCCATAGGCGAGGACGTCATTGAGCCAAACCCGGGAGGCCTTAATCTTGGGAGAGGTATGACCGAAATTCAGAAAAGCCCCCGAAGAACACATGGGGCTGAATGTCCCTGTCGTTACGACATCTACCCGACGGGCCGCTTCCACGTCTCCATGGCGTTCCACCACATCGATCATTTCTTCGGCGGTCACCACTACTGCCTTACCTTGACGTATCTTTTCGTTAATTTCCTGGTAGGTTTTGCTCACCTTGTATTTTTTCATCAGTTTAACCTCTTGAACGGGGTCAGGCTTGCTTATTGACATTTGGCATAAATGTCAATAAGCAAGCCTGACCCCGGAGTTTCCCCCGTTTATCATGTATGGCCGAAGCCACCTTGTCCTCTTGCGGTTCCATCCAGGGTTTCCTGCCGTCGCCATTGCCCCCGGCAAACATGGTGAATAACCATCTGGGCCATGCGATCGCCCCGCCTTACGACAAAAGATTTCTCGCCGTGATTGATCATAAGCAGCTTTATCTCTCCCCGGTAGTCGGCGTCGATCGTGCCCGGAGAATTGACGAGGGTAACCCCATGCTTCAGGGCCAGACCGCTCCGGGGTCTGATCTGGGCCTCATAGCCAACAGGAAGGGCAATGGCCATCCCGGTGGATATCACCTCCCGACAGCCCGGCAGGATCGTGATCTCCTGATCGACGGCGGCGCAGATATCCATGCCGGCGGACTGCTCCGTCATATACCGGGGCAGCGGCAGGTCGTCGCATCCCGGCAATTGTAAAATTGCTATTTCGACCTCGTCAATCATGACAACCTTACCCGTTTAAGACGTGCAAGGTCAGATCTTTTTCAGACACGGGACCGATGGCGGCAATCGATATGGTACTGGGATTGAACATCTCCTGTGCCAGCTCCTGAATATGCTCATGGGTAACGGTGTCGATCTTCGTCACGACATCTTCCGGGGGAACATGCTGACCATAGCAGATCTCGTTTTTGGCCAGCCTGGTCATGCGGTTGTCCGTGCTCTCCATGGAAAGAAGAAAATTTCCCTTGATGAGTTCCTTCGCTCCATGAAGTTCTTTTGTCGTCAAGGGCTGCTTGGCGATGCGAATGAGTTCATCAAGAATCAGTCCCAGGACTTCCCGGACTTCTCCTTTACCCGTGCCCACATACACGGCCAGCATGCCCGTATCGATATAGGGGGTCAGATAAGAATGGATGGCGTAGGCAAGTCCCCTTTTCTCCCGAATCTCCTGAAAGAGGCGGGAACTCATGCTCCCTCCGAGGACGGCATTCATCAAGAAACTGGCGTGGCGTTTTTCGCTGACCGAAGAAGGGGCGAGGGTCCCAATCATCATATGGACCTGTTCGAGATCCTTTTCCAGAACGGTAATACTTGAGGAAACAGCAGGGGGCAGGGCGAAGGTTATTTTCTCCGCATGTTCCTCCATGTGCCCGAAGGCTTTTTCCACGAGTTCCACGAGCATCTCATGCTTCAGATGACCGGCCGCCGTAAGGACGACATTCCGGCCCCGGTAACGGCTGCGGAAAAACTGCAGCAGCGAGTCTCTGGTAAAACCCTCGACCCGCTCCCTGGTACCGAGCACCTGCATAGCCAAGTGATGGTCCTTCCAAAAATTGGCCTCGAAAAAATCGTGAATATAGTCGTCGGGAGAGTCCTCCAGCATGCTGATCTCCTGGAGGACGACGGACTTCTCCTTCGTGATTTCATCTTCATCAAATTTGGAATTATTGAAAATATCGGCCAGAAGATCGATCGCGAGAGCCAGATGGTAATCGGGGATTTTAATATAGAAAGCGGTCAGTTCCTTACTCGTGAAGGCGTTCATGACGCCGCCGACAGAATCGATCGTGGCGGCAATGTCGAAGGCCGTTCTCCTCTCCGTACCCTTGAAGAGCATATGTTCGATAAAATGGGCGGCCCCGTTAGTCTGGTCGTCTTCGTAACGGGAGCCGCATTCTACCCAGATTCCGATGGAGATCGAGCGGACGTGCTCGATCTCTTCGGAGATAATGCGCATTCCATTGTCAAGAATCGTCTTATGATACATCCGCCCCCAGCGCTTCCTTCCTGCTCAGGCGGATCTTGCCCTGCTTGTCGATTTCGATGACCTTGACCATGATCACATCCCCTTCGTTGACGACATCCGTCACCTTGTTGACCCTATCCTTGGCCAACTGGGAAATGTGGACCAGCCCTTCCGTACCCGGAATGATTTCAACAAAGGCCCCGAAGTCAACAACCTTTTTGACGGTTCCACTGTAGATCTTGCCGATTTCCGCTTCCTCGGTAAGCCACTTTACCATGGCCACCGCCCGGGCCGCCGCTTCGGCGTCGCTGGAGGCGATGGTGACCGTACCGTCGTCTTCAACATCGATGGTTACCCCTGTCTCGCTGACAATCTGGCGAATGTTCTTACCGCCGCTGCCGATGACATCCCGGACCTTTTCCGGTCTCACCTTCACCGTGGTAATACGGGGGGCATATAGGGAAATATCGTCACGGGATTCGGAAAGCGTCAGGAGCATCTTGTCGATAATGTGGATCCTTCCCTCCCGTGCCTGCATCAGCGCCCGCTTCAGGATGTCTTCCGTCAGATTGTCGATTTTAATGTCCATCTGCATGGCCGTGACGCCTTCCTTTGTTCCACAGACCTTAAAGTCCATATCCCCGGCATGGTCTTCATCACCCAGGATGTCGGAGAGGATGACCACCTCGTTGCCTTCACTGAGGAGACCCATGGCAATACCGCCAACGGGCGCTTTGATGGGCACCCCGCCGTCCATAAGGGACAGGCAGCCGCCGCATACCGTCGCCATGGAAGACGAGCCATTGGAGGACAGGATCTCGGAAACGATACGAATCGTGTAGGGAAACACAGCCGCTGAGGGTAAAACTGGGGCCAGCGCCCTTCTCGCCAGATTTCCATGCCCGATCTCCCGCCTTCCGGGGCTTCCGATCCGCTTTGCTTCTCCCACCGAATAAGGGGGGAAATTATAATGGAGGATGAAAGACCGCCGCTCTTCCCCGCCGATAAAATCGATCCGCTGTTCATCCGAAGACGTCCCAAGGGTCATGGCGGCAAGGGCCTGTGTTTCGCCCCGGTTGAAGAGGGCGGAACCATGAACTCTGGGAAGCAGGCCGACCTCCGAAGAAATGGGCCTAATGTCGGTAAAAGAACGGCCGTCAATGCGTCGCTTGTCCCGCAGGATCTTCTCTCTGAGGATCTTCCTGTCCAGGCTTTCAAATATGCGCTCCACCACCGGCACCAGGATGGCGTCTTCTCCGGCGCAGACCTTCTTCGCCTGTTCCCGGAGCTGATCCAGTTTGTCGTATCTTTCCAGTTTGCGAACGGTCTGATAAGCATCCTGAATGCCGGCCGTTACCGTATCGGCTACCTTCTTTACAAGTGCTTCATCCACGGCGACTTCCGCCAGGTTTCTTTTCGCCTTCCCGATGGCCAGACGCATCCGATCCTGTAATTCGATGATGGGACGCAGCGCTTCCAGACCGGCATTAATGGCGGCAATCAGGTCATCCTCGGCAACCTCGTTCGCCTCGCCTTCCAGCATGACCAGGTTGACATCAAATTCCTTACCCTGCGAGCCGGGGGTTATTTTCCTTCCCGTGAGAAAGATGTTGAAGTCGCTTTCTTTCAATGCTTCTGCGGAAGGATTACAGACCAACCGACCATCAATTCTCCCTACCCGAACACCGGCTATCGGTCCCTTGAAGGGAACATTCGACATCTCGAGCGCCGCCGACGCGCCAATCATGGCCGCCACACCCGAATCGTTCTCAGTATCCAGGGAAAGGACGTTGGCCACGATCTGGGTCTCGTAGTAATAACCCTTGGGAATGAGCGGGCGGATCGATCGATCGATCATACGCGAGGTCAGGATTTCCCTTTCATTGGGCCGCCCTTCCCGTTTAAAGAAACCGCCGGGGATCTTCCCCACTGCATAGGTCAGTTCCTGATAATCAACCGTCAAGGGAAGAAAATCCAGTCCCTCGCGCGCGGTTTTCAGGGATACGACCGTAACGAGCACCACGGTATCCCCATAGGTTACCAATGCGGCGCCATCGGCCTGTTCTGCCAGGTAATGGGCCTTTATCGACAGATTTCTTCCCGCAAATTCGCCTTCAAATATTTCTTTCATCTAATTTGTTATCCTCTCTGTAATGCTACTTTCTTAAGCCAAGACGCTGGATCACGGCTCGGTAACGTTCGACATCTTTTTTCTTGACATAATCCAGAAGTCGCCTTCTCTGACCAACAAGTTTCAACAGACCCCGCCGCGAATGATGGTCCTTCTTATGGACCTTGAAGTGCTCGGTGAGATATTCAATCCTCGCACTGAGCAGGGCAATCTGGACCTCCGGGGACCCGGTGTCTTTTTCGTGCAACTTGTATTGAGAAATAATTCCTTGTCTTTTTTCTGTATCTAACACTTTTATTCCT
>JALNVY010000063.1 GCA_023231165.1 Syntrophales bacterium
CCCACCTGAACAAGACCATTCGGGAACTGAGAAGGGAAATTCGAGCCAACGAGCCCCCGCCGATTATCGAGGATAAAGAAGGTGCCGGCCCTGCATAAAGACGATCAGAAATAATTTGTTGCTGCGTCTCAGGAGGCGCAATCCATATCGCTTCCCTGGATTTTTTCGATGGCGTGGGGGATGGCCGGCAGGACGACGGCAAGATTTTCCCGGACCCCTTTCGGGCTGCCGGGCAGGTTGACGATCAGGGTTTTACCGCGGAGGCCTGCCAAAGCCCGGGAGATCATAGCGTGAGGCGTCTTGGCCATGCTGGCCTGACGCATGGCCTCGGCCATACCGGGAATCTCTTTTTCAAGAACTTCACGGGTTGCATCCGGCGTTACATCCCGGGGGGTAACACCGGTGCCGCCGGTAGTGATAATCAGATCCAGTTCCTGACGGTCAGCGCAGTCAATGAGGGCATTTTTGATATCGTCAGTCTCGTCGGGCACGACAAGGATACAGACAACCTCGATTGCCTGAGCTTCCAGAAGACGAACCGCCTCCGGACCGCTCAGGTCTTCTCGTTCTCCCCGGGAACCTTTATCGCTCACGGTAATGACTGCCGCCCGGATCATTATTTCTCCGCTTCTTCCTTTTTCTTTGCTTCCGCGACAATCTTATCGACGATGTGGGCCGGAACCTCTTCGTAATGTGAATGTTCATAGGTAAACGTTCCCCGGCCGCTCGTCATGGAACGCAGATCCGGCGCGTACTTGAGGATTTCGGCAAGCGGTACTTGTCCTTTGATGATTTGGTGGGATCCCTTCGTGTCCATCCCTTGGACCCGGCCCCGGCGTGCGTTGAGGTCGCCGATCACATCGCCCATATATTCGTCGGGTATTTCGATATAGATAAACACAATCGGTTCGAGAAGGACAGGTTGACAGGCCAGGATGCCCTTCTTGAAACCCATGGAACCAGCGATCTTGAAGGCCATTTCCGAGGAGTCCACTGTATGGTAGGTGCCGTCCACCAGGGAGACCTTGAAGTCCACAACGGGATAGCCGGCCACGACGCCATCCTCCATCGCTTCCACAATGCCTTTTTCCACTGCCGGGCGGTACTGATTGGGAATGACGCCGCCCACGATCTTGTCCTGAAATTCAAAGCCGGAGCCCCGGGGCAGGGGTTCGATGTCGAGCCAGCAATCCCCGTACTGACCCCGGCCGCCGGATTGCTTCTTGTATTTTCCCTGCACATTGGTCTTTGCTTTAATGGTTTCTTTGTAGGGGACCTTGGGGGTTTTCAGGTTAACTTCCACGCCGAACTTGCGGCGCATCTTTTCAACGGCGACTTCAATATGGATCTGACCCATGCCGGAGATAATCATTTCCTTGGTCTGGTCATCCCGGTGAAAACGCATGGTCGGGTCTTCCTCGATGAGACGGTTGATGGAAGAGCCGATCTTGTCTTCATCGCCCCGACTCTTCGGTTCGATGGCGAAGGACATGATGGTCGGGGGCGGCACAACCTTGTCATAGATAATGGGGCTTTTTTCATTACAGATGGTATCGCCGGTGCCCGTCTCCTTCAGTTTCGCAAAGGCGGCGATATCGCCGGGAATCACTATGTCGGTAGGTTTTTGCGTCTTGCCGTCGAGAAAGAAAATATTTCCGAACCGCTCCGATATCTTGTGTGAGGCGTTATACATGCCGACGTCTGCGGTAAGGGTGCCGGAATAGACCCGAAAGAGGGTGAGGCGGCCGGCATAAGGGTCGGCGATGGTCTTGAAGACCAGGGCGGAAAAGGGTGATGCTTCTTCAGGGGTCCTGATTTCTTCTTCCTCCGTGCCCGGTTTCACGCCTTTTACGGGACCTCTGTCCACAGGGGAGGGAAGGTATTGGGTGATAATGTCCATAAGAAGGGCTGTGCCCATGTTCTTCAGGGCCGAGCCGCAGGCCACCGGAATCAGGGCGCCGGAATTGACTCCTGTTTTCAGGCCGGCTCTTAATTCCTCCGGGGTAAGTTCCCCTGCCTCGAGGTATTTATCCATCATGGCTTCGTCCGATTCGGCAATATCTTCCACCATCGTCTCACGGTAAGTTTGCGCCTCCTCGATCAGGTCAGTGGGAATGTCCACTGTCTTGAAAGTCCCTTTCAGGTCGTCATAGATGACGGCTTGCATGGAAAGCAGATCGATCACACCACGGAACGATTCATGGGTGCCTATGGGCAGGCAGATGGGCGTAACCCTGACGTTCATCTTTTCTTTGATACTGGCCACGGCGTTTTGGAAGTTGGCCCGTTCACGATCCATACGGTTGATGAAGACCATCCGTGGTAATTTGAAATCATCGGCGTATTCCCATACTTTCTGGGTCTGGAACTCGACGCCGCTGACGGCGTCAAGGACGATGATCGCTGCGTCCGCGATACGGAGGCAGCTCTGGGTGTCAAATGAAAAATTCGAATCGCCGGGGGTATCGACGAGATTGATCTTGAATTTCTGCCAATCGACGAAGGTGGTTGCCGAGCTGATCGAAATCCTCTTCTTTTGCTCTTCCGGCTCATGATCGAGGGTGGATGTCCCCTCATCAACTCTTCCGAGGCGGTCCGTTTTACCTGAGACAAAGAGGAAGGATTCACAAAGGGAGGTTTTTCCCGTCGAACCATGTCCGACGACGACGACATTCCTGAGAGATTTAGAGTCATATTTGGCCATGACATCCCCTTTCTATGACGCGATGGTTGGATTAGTGCTGCGATCGGGTTGTTTATCCTGACAAATCCTGCTAAGTCAAGACAAATTTGACGGTGTAAACAATGATGTTGACAGAAAGATCTGTAATCAGTATAAGGGCCGACTTAAATTGATAGAAGTATCTAATGGGAAGGTAATCCATGACGAAGACAAACGGAAAAATCAAGAAGGTGCTCATTGCCAATCGCGGCGAGATTGCTCTTAGGATCATGCGTACGGTCAAGGAATTGTCTCTGGACGCTGTGGTTATATATGAAAAACCGGATTCGGACGCCTACTATGTTCGTCTCGCCGACGACGCCATTATGATCGGTGAAGGACCCCGTAAAGATTATCTCGACATCGACAAGATCATCTGGGCGGCAAAAAAAACAGGGGCCGACGCCATCCATCCCGGGTATGGTTTTCTGGCGGAAAATCCTGATTTTTCAGCCGCCTGTGAGCAGGCAGGAATCATTTTTATCGGTCCCCCTCCGCAGGTTATTCGCGATCTGGGCAATAAGGTAGTCGCACGCAATATTATGGAAAAGGCCGGAATTCCTTTCATCCCCGGAACGGCGGATATTCCCAAAGGCGGCAGCGGCATTAATGAAGCCTTTTCCTTTGCCAGTGCCTGCGGTTACCCCGTCATGCTGAAGGCTTCCTGCGGCGGTGGGGGGAGAGGAATCCGCAAGGTTAAAGATGAGGCGGACCTGATGGTTCAGTTGCCCGTTGCCCGTTCCGAATCCATGTCGGCTTTTAAAGATGACAGCATTTACATGGAAAAATGTATTGAATCCCCCCGTCATGTGGAAATCCAGATTTTAGCGGATAAACACGGTAATATCATGCATCTTGGCTCACGGGATTGTTCCATTCAGCGGCGCCATCAAAAGTTGCTTGAAATTGCCCCGGCAGACCTTCCGGATGACGTACTTGAGGCCATGTACGAATGCGCCATTCGCGCGGCAAAAGAGTCCGGGTATATCAACGCGGGAACAGTGGAATTTTTAGTGGACGCCCGAACAAACGAATTCTGGTTCATGGAGATGAACACCCGCCTTCAGGTTGAACATACGGTTACAGAGGAATTGACGGGCATCGACATCGTAAGAGAGCAGATCCGTATCGCTGAGGGGGGCGTTCTTGCAATTCCAAAGGAACGTGTCCGTCTCTACGGAAAGGCGGTGCAGGTACGAATCAACGCTGAAGATCCGAAGAACAATTTCATGCCCGAAGGAGGTAAACGCGTGGAGGTCTACCAGTCTCCGGGAGGGCCGGGTGTCCGTCTTGACGGCGCCGTCTACCAGGGTTTCAGAATACCAACGGAATATGACTCGCTCCTGGTCAAGATGACCGTGCGCGGATACAACTGGGAGCAAACCCTCCAAAGGTTGAAACGCTCTTTGCGCGGTTTTGTCATTGTCGGGCCCAAGACCACGATTCCGTTTTACCTTGCTGTCTGCGACGAAAAGGATTTTCAGGCCGGTAAATTTGACACGGGCTATATAGATACCCATCCTGAGATCTTCAACTATCCTGAAGCAGAGCGGGAGATCGCCAAGCTTGGTAAGCTGATCGCAGAAATACACGCAAGAAAAGTCAACAAACATGCCTATTAATAAGGAAGACATGACCAGGGACAGACTATGAAAAACGACAGCTATCGTAACAGTGACTTACGCATCGCACCAAAAGAATTACGAGAAAAGGGCGCTCACTACGTCCTTGATAAAATAAAGCGGCAAAAGGGTTACTATGTGACCAACACGGAGCGTGATCTCTCCCAGTCAGACTTCAAAAACCGGATCATGCCCCATACCCAGTTGCTGGTAGCTGATGAGAGGAACCGGGCGGGATACTTTTCCCTCGAAATTACCGGGGGCGCCTCCGTGCATGTGGATATGCTCCGCAAGCAGATCAACCCCCTGGAAAAACTCCAGGTCTTGAGCGAAAAAATGCCCGACACTCTGTTTCAGACCCTTTGCCGGGGGATCAATCTCTTCGGTTACCGCCCCTATCCGGACAATGTTATTCGTGTGACGGTGCGGGGTTTTGCCCCCTACGTCCATGTTTGGAGGGTCTTCGACTTCCTGAATCATATTCCCAATATGGTTCCCGTTTTTGAAGAAGTGAAGGCGGCAGGGTGTATCTTGGAACCGTCCATCTGTTTTTCTACCGGACCCGAGCATACGGATGAGTATTATGTTAAAAAAGTTACGGAAATATTGACGGTTACCGGTGAAGACATCCTCCTGTGCATCAAGAATCATGGCGGTCTCGGAACATCCAAGCGCATCGGTGAACTGGTGCGGGCTATCCATACCAGATATCCCGATCTTATCATCCATTATCATGGTCACAACACCGATGGGGATGATATTGGGAGGATTGTTGCGGCCGTTCAAAATGGCGCCAAAATCGTCGACGCCAGCGATCATGCCTTTACGGGTTTCTACGGCCCCCCGCCCTTGATGTCCGTAGTGGATATCCTTACCGAATATGGTTATCATGCCGTCGGGCTTGACCGTCAGGCAATCATTGATACTTCTAACAAGCTGCGGCCGGAGCGGGAATATTACCGGGATTTCGAATCCCAGTTTCTTGGCTTTGATCCGACGGTGCAGATTCACAAGCTTCCCGGAGGCGCTACCGGCTCCAGTTTCGAGCAGGCCGTCAAAGGGGGATTTTTACAGAAGATGCCCGAGATTCTTCAGAAAGAACTACCCAGGGTGCAGGTTGAGCTGGGAAACTGGTGGAGTGTGACGCCGGGTTCACAAATCCTCTGGACGACGGCGGTCAACAATGTTCAGAAGGGGGAACGTTACAAAGACGCCAACGACGATTTGAAAAACCTGATGCTCGGCCGTTACGGGGATCTGCCATTTTACCAGCCTGCGGATGAAGTTTATCATGCCGTTTTCGGGGCCGACTGGAAGAAAATTGTGGAATGCGACACCTGCTACCAGAAGATTGAGGACATCGATCTGGAAGTCGAAAAGAAGGTTCTGGAACATCGTCTGGGACGGGAGGCAACGGATGATGAACTTGTTCTTTATCTTCAGCATCCGAACGACGCTGTAGATTTTTTCAAGTTTGAAGCCAAATACGGCAAGACCTGGGTATTGTCGCCGCGCATCTGGTTCAGGAAGGGCGGCTTCAACCTCGGGGAAAAATTTGAAATCCCCGACGCCGAGGGCAAGCTTCACAGCGTCGAGATTGGTCCGCAACGAAAGACTAAATCAGGCGATACGGCCACTTATCTGATCATTGACCATCATACCGAGCCGATCATTACCGAGCAGGACGAGGAAGAAGGGGACAGGAAGAAAAAGAAGACCTCCATGTCTCCCAAGGAGATTGATGCGGCCTGGAAAGCGGGAGACATCCGTTCCCATATTACCGGCACCGTTAATGATATCTCTGTGGAGCAAGGCGAGGAGGTGTCTGCCGGCCAGGTGCTGATCGTTCTTGAGGCCATGAAAATGCTCAACAACATCACCGCGGAGATTAGCGGTAAGGTGACCGAAATCCATGTCTCCCCGGGAGACAAGGTGGCGCTGGGCGATCAGCTCATGTTTATTACCAAGGAATAGCAACAACATACAAATTGTTTTCTTTCTAAAATTCCGGTAATATGCTACCGGAATTTTTTCTTTTGAAGGTTAAATTATGATTATTTCAGTACTGAAAAAGGTTTTCGGAACGAAGAATGACCGGATCATCAAGGAACTATCCGTCATTCTTGACGAAATAAGCCGTCTCGAACCGGCCTTGACGAGCTTGACCGATGAGGAACTTAAGGGCAAGACGCCCCAGTTCAAGGAAAAACTTCAAAATGGCGCCAGCCTGGACGACATCCTGCCGGAGGCCTTCGCGGTCGCCAGGGAAGCCGCCCGCCGGACGGTGCAGATGAGACCTTTTGATGCTCAGATCATCGGTGGCATTGTCCTCCATCAGGGGAGAATCGCGGAGATGAAGACGGGAGAGGGGAAGACCCTGGCGGCAACCCTGCCTATGTATCTCAATGCCTTGACCGGAAAGGGTTGTCACCTGGTCACGGTCAATGATTATCTGGCCCGCCGCGATGCGGGATGGATGGGTCCGATCTACACATTTCTCGGTCTTACCGTTGGGGTGATCGTCCACGGTATGGATGACGATGAACGGCGAGCGGCTTATAATGCCGATATTACCTACGGGACCAATAACGAATTCGGATTTGATTACTTGCGGGACAACATGAAGTTCTCCCTTGAGGAATACGTCCAGAGAGATTTCCATTACGCCATCGTGGATGAGGTGGACAGCATTCTTATTGATGAGGCGCGCACCCCGCTGATCATTTCCGGACCTTCCGAGGAATCCACGGAAAAGTATTACCGGATCAACCAGGTCATTCCCCGGCTGCGTAAAGAGGAGGATTATTCGATCGAAGAAAAAAGCAGGACCGTGGTACTCACGGAAGAAGGAATCGCTCGGGTAGAGAAATATCTCAAAGTCACGAATCTTTATGAACCGCGCAATATTGAAATCCTTCATCATGTGAATCAGGCCCTGAAAGCCCATACCCTCTTCAAGAGAGACGTAGATTATGTCGTCAAAGACGGTGAGGTGATCATCGTTGACGAGTTTACCGGTCGCATCATGCCGGGCCGACGTTACAGCGACGGTCTCCATCAGGCCCTCGAGGCCAAGGAAAAGGTCAAAATCGAGCGTGAGAACCAGACCCTTGCTTCGGTTACCTTTCAGAATTACTTTCGCATGTATGAAAAACTGGCGGGGATGACGGGAACGGCGGATACGGAAGCGGAGGAGTTCAAGAAGATCTACAAACTCGAAGTCGTTGTCGTTCCCACGAACATGCCCATGATTCGAGCCGACCACAATGACTTGATCTACAAGACGGAAAAGGAAAAATTCAACGCCGCCATCGAAGAGATACAGGAGATGCACAAGCTGGGAAGGCCGGTTCTGGTAGGGACGATCTCGATTGTAAAATCGGAACTTCTCAGTACAATGCTAAGCAAAACAGGGATCAAACACCACGTTCTGAACGCCAAACACCATGAAAGGGAAGCGGAGATCGTCGCCCAGGCCGGTCAGCGCGGGATGGTGACCATCTCTACAAATATGGCAGGACGTGGCACCGATATCAAGCTGGGGGAAGGGGTCGCCGACCTCGGGGGGCTCCACATCCTGGGAACGGAGCGACATGAAAGCCGTCGCATTGACAATCAGTTGCGAGGCCGTTCCGGACGTCAGGGAGATATGGGGTCATCGCGATTTTATCTATCCCTCGAGGACGATCTGCTGAGGATTTTCGGCGCCGAAAAGATCTCGGCCATCATGGACCGCATAGGTATTGAAGAAAACCAGCCCATAGAAAACAGGCTGGTCTCCAAGGCCATTGAAAATGCCCAGAAACGCGTGGAAGGGCAAAACTTTGACATCCGGAAGCACCTCCTGGATTTTGACGATGTCATGAACAAGCAGCGTCAGCTTATCTATGATCAACGAAGGAAGGTACTGAAAGGTCAGGATCTCTGGTCGGATATCGAAGGTATGATCGAGGAGGTCGTTTCAGATATTGCTGCCAACTATGTCGATGAAAAAGGTCACCCCGAGGACTGGGACCTCAAGGCCCTTGACGACCGGATCTTTAAACAGTTTTCCCTGAAGCTCAATCTCAACGAAAAGGGACGGGAGATGAATGCCCTGGAGATCGAAGAGACAATCATTTCCGCGGCAAACGCCCACCTGCGCCGCAAGGAAGAGGATTTTGGGCCACCGCTGATGACCTACGTCATGACGATGATTATGCTGCAAAGCATCGACACCCAATGGAAAGATCACCTCCTCGGCATGGACCATCTCAAGGAGGGTATCGGTCTTCGAGGCTATGGACAGAAAGACCCGGTCCGGGAATATCAGAAGGAAGGGTACGATATGCTCATGGCCATGATCGAGCGGATCAAGGAGGATACCCTGGAAAAACTCTGCATGGTCCAGGTGCGGAGGGAAGAAGGCATTGAGGAAATGCAGCGGAAGGCTGAGGAGGATTACATCCTCAGCAGGGGCGAAGATGTAAGTGCAACCCCGGTCAAGCGGGATAAGGAGAAGGTGGGACGCAACGATCCCTGTCCCTGTGGAAGCGGCAAGAAATACAAGAAGTGCTGTGGGCAATAGGTAACAGGATTGATTTTATGGAAAACGAAAATATTTGCGTCCCCGGTTTTTTAGCAAGTGGTGTCAGCGCCGGAATAAAGGAAACTGGGGCCAAGGATCTGTCGCTTATCTACTCCACCAATCCTGCCCGGGCTGCCGGCGTCTTTACCACGAACGCCTTCAAGGCGGCGCCGGTGCTGGTTTCCATGGAAAGGATCAAGGCCGGCCGGGCCCAGGCAATCCTCACCAACAGCGGCAACGCCAACGCTGCGACCGGAGCAGCAGGCTACCAGGACGCCCTCGACATGTCCAAGTCCCTTTCCTCGTTCATGAAAATCAAGGACGACCATGTCCTCGTCGCTTCAACCGGCGTCATCGGTCATAGATTGCCGGTGGAAAAGATCCGTAAAAATATACCCGCTGCGGTGAAGGGATTACGTCCCGATGGTATTCCCGAAGCAGAAGCGGCGATCATGACCACGGATCGCTTTCCCAAAATAGCTTATCAAAAGCGGTTTATTGCCGATCGGGAAATCAGCATCTGCGGCATCGCCAAAGGGGCGGGGATGATCCAGCCGGACATGGCCACGATGCTGTCATATGCAATGACTGACGCCGACATCGACGATGACGCCCTGGGAAAGGCCTTTCGTTTTGCCGTGGAGAGGACTTTCAACGCCGCTTCCGTGGATGGATGCATGAGCACCAACGATACGGCCATTATCCTTGCCAACGGGTGCGCCGGCAACCGCATGATTCGGGTCGGATCACTGTCCTTCCGCATTTTCCGGGATATGGTCTGCGAAATTCTCATGAAACTGGCCAAGGATATGGTCAGGGACGGCGAAGGGGCGACGAAGGCCATTGAAATAGTGATAACCGGGGCCAGAACAAGGGGGGAGGCGAAAAAAATGGCCTACGCCATTGCCAACTCCAATCTTGTAAAAACCGCCTTTTTCGGCGGTGATCCGAACTGGGGAAGGATCATTGCCGCTGCCGGCGCCATCGGCATCCCCCTGCCCGTTGATCAAGTCCAGCTCTTTTTCGAGGATGTCCCCGTTTTTCAGCATGGCCGGGGCATGGACAGCAACCTTCCGTCCCTAAAGACGATCATGGACCGGGGGGAAATAAGAATTGTCCTCAAGGCGGGGATGGGGACGAAAGACTGGCGAATCTTCACCTCCGATCTGGGGTTTGAGTATGTCAAAATCAATGCCCACTATCACACCTGACAGCCAGTTGTAATATATCCTTTTTCAACCGCCTGCCAATTGGCGGCTCGCCGCCTCCAGTCTTGTCGTCAACTGCCGGATATCGTTCGTGCGTCCCGGATTCTGAGAGAGTAGAGCTTCGATTGTAGCCATTTCATCCCGTATATAATTGGCCGCCTGTTTCCTCATTTCTTCGATGGCCCTGTTGATCCGTTCTTCCCACTGGGAGGCGAGACGAGAGGTGTTGACATAGACCTGATTGGCAAGCTGATTGATAAAGTGCCGCTCGAAATGGCCGCGAAAAATGGCCATGGGGATGAGAAACCACAACAGATCAAAGTGGAACAGAAAAATATGCCCGATGCTGATGTCTGGGCGAGAGGGAGGCGTCACTTCAAGCTTCCACTCCGCCGAAGCCATTTTGATACCCAGTACTCTTTCGATATTGGCGCCCAGGAGGGCGCGGAATGATTCCAGATAGCGGTCCAGTGAGGCATGGGCCTTCATGAGGGTGCCGAAGAAGTGTTTATGTTCCTTTGCGGAAATCTCATCGAGCTCACCGATCAGATTCTCCCGTAGCCATTCCTCATAGCGGCGGGTGAGTTTCCACAGATTCCCCTGCCATTGGGGCATTTCATGCCTTAAGGTGTCCACAAGCTTATCGTGAAGCGGCCTTTTGAAGCGGTCGAGATACTTTTCAATATTTGTGCGGGTGTGGATGGACTGGGTGCGGGTAATAGCGATCAAGTCTTCGTTGATCTGCGTGAAGTTTCCCTTTTCTCCGAGGATCTGCTCTTTCAGGGCTTCCCGATCCGTATCGGCTTGCCGGGAGGTCTTTAGGGCAATTTCTAAATAGCTCTGACAGTTCTTAGCCAGAGATAAAGCCTTATACTGAAGAATCCGTCCGAATTCAGCATCTCTGTTCATCGACAGTTTATAGAGGAGTTCCATTTCCATTCGATGCTTAAACTTCTCCACGTTATCCCGGTTCGAATAGAGAAAGATTGGGAGTTCCTTTTTTAGCTCCCGCTTCATGGTGTCCTTGAAAAATTGAACCACCTCTTGCTGTTGATCAGGTTGCAGGAGATCCGCCTTGGTCAGCAACAGGACTATCCGTGGCGTGTGCTGGAGAAGATCGCGAATTAGATTCAGGTCATGCTCGGAGAGGGGGCGATCGGCGCTGATGGCCAGGATTGCCGCCCCCACTTCGGGTAGCCAGTTTTC
>JALNVY010000064.1 GCA_023231165.1 Syntrophales bacterium
CCGGTAAAGGATGGTTTGCACGCACCGAATAAAGGGAAGCCATTTTTTATTGGCCCCATAAAATATAGTCCACAATCAAATAATCGTTTGTCGAAGGAGGGAATCATGGCCGACGAAACAGCAACAAAGACAGACAGTCTCAAATCCAAAGCCCTTATCCTCAGCAGCATCGCGACCTATCAACCGGGGTCCATCGTCAGCCGGGAAATCATCAAGAAAACCACCGGCACGGTTACCGTTTTTGCCTTCGATGCCGGTCAGGGGCTGAGCGAACATACTGCCCCCTTTGACGCCCTGGTTTCGATCCTGGACGGGGAGGCGGAAATCAAGATTTCCAGGAAAACATTCCGGCTCCAGGCAGGGGAATTCATCATCATGCCCGCCCATGAACCACACGCCCTCCAGGCCGTCAAAGCCTTTAAGATGATGCTGGTGATGATCAAGGAATAGTTTCGGAAATTATGACGATAATTCAACCCTTCCCTGGCAAAGCATCAAAATCCGAGCTGGTGCGCTGGCAGAAACTAGCCATGAATAAATACCGACGGCGGGAAGGGCTTTTCCTGGCCGAGGGGTGCAAGGTCATCGAGGATTTACAGAAAAGCCGTTGGCAAATCGAAGCCCTCCTCGGAATGGCCGGAAAGGAGGATATCTATTCGCGATTTCTTGGAACTCCCGCCATTTATCCGGACAACGGCAAAGCAACACCGGGCGCCGGAACGGTTCAAAGTGGTAGCATGGTCCAAAAGTATATCCTCTCAGAAAAGGAGTGGGGGAAACTCAGCCAGGACCAGGCGCCGGAAGGCGTTATGGCCATTGTAAAAATGCCGGTCCCCGGAAATTGGCAGGCGCGGCTGCAAGAGGCGCCTGGACATGTCCTGCTTGTCGATGGCATCAACAATCCCAACAACCTGGGAGCAATCATGAGGACGGCCCACTGGTTCGGTTTTGCCATGGTATTCCTGAGCACAGGCGCGGTGGACTGGACCCATCCCAAGGTCGTGCGGACCTCCATGGGCAGCCTTTTTCATCTGGAGATCTTTGATAACCTCAATTTCCTTGAAATCCTTCCTGTCGTCCGGACAACCCATCTACTAATCGGCAGCGATGTGCGTCACGGCGTTGCCCCGCACAGGCAGAAGGAAAGAACAGCCCTGCTTCTGGGAAGCGAATCCCACGGCGTCTCCGGCGAGTTCCTTGAAATAATCGACGAACGATGGCATATACCAGGGGCAAGTCGCGCCGAATCACTGAGCCTTCCCCAGGCAGCGGCCATTATGATGTATGAACTTACCAAAGGAAGTATGCATGGCAGAGTATCTCCAGATCATCACAACCACTGAAACAAAGGCCGAGGCCGAGAGGCTAGCCAGGGTACTTATCGAAGGAGGCCTGGCCGCCTGTGCCCAGATCGTTGGCCCCATAACCAGCACGTATTCATGGAAGGGGCGGATAGAAACGGCCGAAGAATGGCAGTGCCTTATCAAGACCAGGGCCGATCTCTTCGGGCAGGTTGAAAGGTCCATCAAGTCGGTCCATTCATATGAAACACCAGAGATTATCGCCCTCCCCATCAGGATGGGAAGCCGGGAATACTTGGACTGGATGGCAGGGTTGCTGTCCCCGGAAACTTGATTTTTTGAAGAGAAAAATTTTCGTTTCCTGAAACATATCAATTGACATAAAACGCCAATCTCATTAGAGTAACAAGCTATGTAGTAAAAGAGACTTTATAAAACTGAACAGCTTTGATTATGACTTATCGAGCCATCTTATTTATCATCATGTTGATATGCCTGTGTTCCTGCTCTTCAAAGCCGGCTACACAGGCGTCGTCAAGCCAGCCGCCAATGGCCTCACTGGAACCCGGACCCAGTCCTGTTACTGCAGGCGCCGTTCCAAATCGTGTCTTCGGGCCAAAGGACATCCAGTTCCACTACACAGCAGCGGCTAATTTAAACTACTATGAAAACAGGGCGCATACTATTTTAC
This sequence comes from Syntrophales bacterium, assembly GCA_023231165.1. Lineage (GTDB taxonomy): Bacteria > Desulfobacterota > Syntrophia > Syntrophales > UBA8958 > UBA8958. The sequence continues at coordinate 1,993 of JALNVY010000064.1, forward strand.
TTGTCATCTATCAGTTAAGCGGCCTCAACGCCTTTAATCAGCAAATAAAGACGGCGGACGGTTTGAGCAAGCTCCTCCAGGCGGAAAAATTTGATAACAGTGTAACCGGCGTTGATCAGGCCTTTATTGAACCAGGAGAAGAAAAGACCCTCACCCTCGACCGTTATGAGAATACCCAGACCATCGCCGTGGTCGCGGGATATTATAGCCTGCAACCAGGGCAGGTCAACCGGACCTTTGATATTCCCGCAACCACCGACAAGCGCGGCATATATGGTTTCCGGTCCACCGTGTCCTGGATTGAGCCAATCTCCATCAATCTATTTTTAGGACCCAACTCTATTCACGAGGTTATGATAAAATGACAGACCCGATAAGGCCGATTTTTTGGTATCAGGGGCTTTTCCTCCAGCCCCAGCATTTCCAGTGGCAAGATCTCCACGATCAGTACCGCCTCTATCCGCTTCAGAATTATCTACAGCCTTATTTCTGGGGATTGGGCCGGCTGCGTATCCAGGAAGAATCTCTGAAGAATCAGACGTTTGAGATTCTGGAAATGCAGATTCTCTTCCAGGACGGAACCTGGATAGTTTTCCCCGGCACGGGCGAGGTGCAGCCTCGTTCCTTCAAGGGAGCCTGGATAGAAATGGATAAGCCCTTTAATATCTACCTCGGTTTGCGTAAATGGAATCCCCGGGGGGAAAACGTGACTGTCCTGAAAAATCCTGATGATTTATCTGCCGTCACCACCCGCTTTGCCTCCCCCGCTGACCCGGAGGAAATAAAAGATCTTCATCAGAGCGGTCCAAGCGCCCAGATCAAATTCCTGAGCCACGCCCTGCGTATTTTCTGGGAAAATGAAATCGAAGGCGCCGGAGATTATGAGTTGGTCCCCGTGGCCCGACTGGAATTCAACGGCAATGAAATCATCCTTTCACCGGCCTACATCCCCCCCGTACTCACTATCACCTGCTCGGATATCCTCGCGGGACTGGTCAAGGGCATCCGGGAAGAAGTGACCCTGCGCTGTAGCGTCCTGGAGGAATACAAGCACCCCAAACTCAACCAGACCGCAGAGGCTGTCCAGGGTTCAGATGAATCAAACTATATGGTCTTCCTGCTCGCCCTGCGGGCCTTGATCCGTTATGTACCCTTATTGCACCACCATACCCCTCATGTCCACCCCTGGACGGTCTATGGTATCCTTCGCTCTCTGGTCGGGGAATTGAGCGCATTTACCGACCGCATCGACGCCCTGGGCCGATTGAAAGACGGGACGGAACTCATGCCCATCTACAGGCACGATCAACTCGGTTCCTGTTTCCAGGAGGCAAAAACCCTCATTGACGAACTCCTCAACGGCATAATGATCGGCGCCGAAAATGTCATTCATCTAATCCGCGAGGGAGACTATTTCCGGGCATTAATCCCGGTAGAAACCTTCGATAATCGTAATCTCTTCTATCTCATGCTGAGAAGCAGTGTAAATACCAACGAATGGGAACAAACCATACGCCATATGGTCAAGATCAGCAGTGCCGAACGTCTTCCCATCCTCATCAAGCGGGCACTGCCGGGAATGCCACTGGATCAGATTACCGTCCTTCCTCCGGGATTGCCGCGCCGTCCCGATTCCACCTATTTCAAGCTTGACCGTAGCAGTTCGGAGTGGTCGGAAATACAGAAACAACAGAACATTTGTCTTTATTGGAGCCATGCTCCGGAAGATACTGTGGCGGATATCATAGTAATCAGAAAGTGACGCAACCTCGTAAGCGGGGAATGATGACCTTTATAGGTAATTGGCAGGTAAAAAGATGCAACTGAGCGACTGCTTTATGGAATTGATGGCCTATACCACCTACCTCTGTCAGGGACGGATGAACAATCCACCCCCTTACGAGGAAACCCGCCGGCGTTATGATGATCTTCTTCAGCAGGCCGGGCAGTGCTGTCAGGATGCCGGTTTTGACGAAGATGACCGGCAGATGGCCCTCTTTGCTGTCTGTGCGTGGATTGACGAAACCATCCTCTGCTCAGAATGGCCAGAACGAGGCAGATGGCAGGAAGACCAACTACAGCGGCTTCACTTCCAAACCATGAATGCCGGGGAGGAGTTCTTTGCCCGTTTAGCGGAATTGGACCCGGAGGCTACGGCCATCAGGGAAGTTTATGCTTACTGCCTTGCCCTAGGATTCAAGGGACGGTATTTTCTGCCCGAAGACGACAAAAAACTCGTGGAAATACAGAAGGCCAACCTGCTCCTGGTCAAAGACAATCTGGATATGAGTGTTACGGAAAAACTCTTCCCCGATGGATACAGCGGCGTGCCCGTTGAGGTCAAACGCAAGCGTTGGCTCCGCGGTCTTTCTATTTACACTATTATCGTCATGGCCATTTCGCTGCTCGGTGTAATTGCCCTGTTTTCCGTTTACAAGGCTTTGCTTTCAAGCATAAGCCAGTCCTCTTTCGGACCTGGATTCTGATCATGCTGAAAAAAATTCTGAAAATATCAGCCGTTATCATCCTGCTCCTAATTCTGGCCGGGTTCCTGTACTGGATCACCATTAAAAAGGGCTGGCCATGGTGGATGGGGGCTACGATCTTTGCAGGCCTTATTGGCCTTGTCGTTGCCGCTATTTTTCTAAAAAGATACCTGTTACGGCGGCGGGAAAAAAAATTCGTTCGCCGGGTCGTGGAATTGGACGAGTCCGCCATCAAGGGGCTCCCTGCCCATGAAAGGCAGCAGCTCCAGGAACTTCAGGAGAAGTGGAAGGAATCCGTGGAGCTCCTCAGGGATTCCTATCTGCGCAAGAAAGGCAATCCCCTCTACGCCCTGCCCTGGTATCTTGTTATCGGCGAATCGGGCTCGGGAAAGACCTCGGCCATTAAAAGCGCCCGGCTAAGCTCACCCCTTACGGACATCGCCAGGACGGCAGGGATTACGGCAACCCGCAATTGCGATTGGTGGTTTTTCGAAGAAGCCATAATTCTCGATTCCGCCGGACGCTATACCATTCCCATCGAAGAGGGACGAGACCGGGAGGAATGGGAAAAGTTCCTTACCCTGCTTTCCCAGTACCGGCGGAAGGAACCCCTTAACGGCGCTATCGTTTCGATTGCCGCCGATGCCTTGCTTGCGGGAGGGGACGATAAGCTGCGCCTGGACGGTCAGAGTATCCGTAAGCGTATCGATCAGCTCATGCGCGTTACGGGGGCAAAGTTTCCCGTTTACATCCTTATAACCAAAATGGACCTGGTCTATGGCTTCGTTGAGTTCTTCAATTGTTTCCCCGAAGGAGATTCATCCCAGGCAATGGGGTACATGAACCGCAAGTTCAACCCCTACTGGCACGAAATTCTTGCCCAAGCCTGGGAGGATATGACGGTTCGCCTCCGTGAACTGCGCCTGATAATGACCCACCAGGCATGCGCACCGGGACCGGCCGCCCTTGTTTTCCCAGGCGAATTTGAGCGGCTTCGCCCGGGATTGGAAGTGTTCGTAAGGTCCGTATTTGAAGAAAATCCCTACCAGGAGACGCCACCTTTACGGGGGCTTTACTTTTCCAGCGCCCGACAGGACAGCCAGCCGACTTCCGAACTTTTTGATTATTTGGGACAACCGGCATTGGCTTCCCAAACTGGGGAACCCGGAAGAGATCTCTTCCTCAAGGACCTCTTCCGGAACATTCTACCGGGTGACCGCACCCTCTTCAGCCCCATTCTCGAATTCATCCGCTGGCGTCGCCTGACTGGCAATACCGGCCTTTTGGCCTGGCTTTTGATCTGTCTTTCCCTGTGTGGATTTTTAACCATGACTTTTATCCACAATCGTATGACAATCAATAAGTTCCGTACGGATTTCAAGCAGCAGCAGGCCGTTCTCAGCCAGGATGCATCAGCGGACCTGATCATGATCGAAAGGATGAGACTCCAGATTCTCGACCTGGAAAAGGCCAACCGCTACTGGCTCATCCCCCGTCTCGGCCTCGACGAAAGCCTCGTTGTAGAAAAGGCCGTAAAGGCAAAGTATACTCAGCTCTTCAAACAGGGCATCATGGACAACTTCGACAGGAACCTCATGAAACGCCTGGAGGACGTCACCAGAGATACCCCGGAGGATGATCAGGCCGATTATTTCAGTTTTGTCGTAGCCCGGATCAACGTCCTGCGGGAATACCTTAAAACCGGCAAGATCAAACAGAGCGACGCCTTCATAAAAAGCGCCGACGACCTTATTGTCATGATTTATCCCAAGACCACATCGGACATCGCCGATATTTTCGATGACAACTACTATGCCTACCTGAAATGGGGCAAGGACAGGAGGACGGCGGAAACAAATCTGGAGATTTACCAGACTGCCCTCGCGTCTCTGCAGAAAGCGGTCCCTAACATGAAATGGCTGGTCAGAAAATGGATCCCCGGCGCCTCACCCGTGCAATTGAAGGACTTATGGGGAGAACCGGAGAGCACCGGCTTTAACACCAATGTCGTCGTCTCCGGGGCCTACACCAGCCAGGGGCGTAAAAATATCGAAACCTTTATCGGAGTCATTGAAGCGGCTACGGCAGATAAGGAGGACTTTGCAAAAAGGAAACCCGATTTCTGGAAATGGTATCAGCAAGAGTTTACCAACGCCTGGACCTTTTTCGTCCGCCATTTCCCGGAAGGGGAAGATGGACTCCAGACCATGGCCAGCCAGCGGACCATGGCCACCCTCATGACCACCGATCATAGCCCATATTTCCGTCTCATCCAGAGGATTGCCGAAGAGTCGGCCTGGATTGGCGCCGATCAGCTCCCCCCCTGGCTGGCCATCGTCGTCGAGCTGAACGAAATCCAGAAATTAGCCAAAAGTGAAACCAGGAAAACATCGGGGTCCTTTCTCGATAAAATTTCCGGAGAAAAGGAACAACTATCTCAGGAGATACGATCAGATATGGACCGGAAAAAACTGGACGCCCTGAAGAAGCGCACGGATGCCCTGAAGATCTGGCAGGATTATGTAACCTCTCTCGATAAGATCGGACCCGCCGCCACATCCCAGGAAGTAGGATATCGCATGGCCGCTGATTTCTTTACCCTTCCCGCTGACGCCAAAGAGAGCAATGCAGCGATCTACCTGGCATATAGCAACTACTTGAAACTTAAGGGCACTTTGTCGATAAAGGGCGATATGACCGAGGCCTGGGATATCATGATCGGCCCTATCGGTTATCTGATTGATTACTGTATTCGCCAGACTTCCTGTTATCTGAAACAACAATGGGAGAGCCAGGTTATCGGCGGCATTCAGGGGGCGCCGAAAGACAAGCTTCCCGTGCTCCTGTTTGACAAGACCAATGGGCTGGTTTGGAAATTTGTCGGGGGGCCGGCAAACCCCTTTATCACCAAATCCACGGTGGGCTATATTTCCCGGAAGGCGTCTATCAAAACAGGCGTTGAGAAATCGGTCCCTTTTAATCAGGATTTCCTTGCCTTTCTTAGCTCCGGGGCGGAAGGGGTGGTCATAGCTCAGCCGGAATATCTTGTCCAGATGGAAACTCTGCCCATTGAAGTCAATAACGATGCCGGCATCGATCCCTATGCCAACGTCCTGACCCTCCAATGCACGGACGCGCAAGTGGTCCTGAAGAATTTTAATTACCCTCAGAAGGCGACCTTACGCTGGACGCCCGACAAATGCGCCGACACTACCCTGCAGATTTCATTCCCCGGTATGACTTTGACAAAAGCCTACCCCGGCCATATGGGTTTTGCCCAGTTTCTGTCCGATTTCAAGAGTGGATCCAAAACCTTCAGCGCCGATGATTTTCCAGAGCTGAAGACGCGCCTAACCAGCCTTGGCGTTACTTCAATCAAGGTTTCCTACCGGATCAGCGGCGCTAAACCGGTAATTCAGCTCTTGAAAAAAATCCCTTCCGCTGTCCCCCTGGATATTGTGAAATGTGAGGCAAACTGACAATGGCAAGACGCGACCTCGGCAAAGCACCGATTTCAGAAGGCAGCCCGGCAGGGCAGGATGTACGGAACGATCCGGACTTTGAAGCCCTGTCGAAGGAAATAGAAAAAATGTCCTCGCCGACCCTCTCCGGGACGATGGATTGGAACCGTGTCCTGCAACTGTCGGAGGACATACTGACGAATAAATCCAAGGATCTCCTGGTTCTGTCCTACTTCTCCATCGCCCTGCTGAAAACGGCGGGACTCCGGGGCTTCGCCCTTAGTGTGCACATTCTGAAGGAATCTCTGGAAGGTTTTTGGGAAGACCTGTTCCCCGTCAAGAAACGGATGCGGGGAAGGAAAAATGCCATAGAATGGTGGCAGGAAAAAATCAGCACCGACTTGAGAGACCTGACGACGCAGAAGTGGCCGAAACAGGAGCGTGACGGTTTTCTGGAGGATATAAACGCGATCGATGCCTTTTTAGCCGAAAACATGGAAGAGGCGCCGCTATTATTGCCGATGATCAACGCGATTGCCGGGTTAGTAGGAACAATAGAAGAAACTCCTGCACCGGAATCGACGTTACCGGCGCAGGCGCCCGGGATTCCCAACGAATCCAACACCCCGGCTCAGTCGGCTAGACCCGTCGCCTTCGATCCGGCCGAGACGGATGCGGATAAGCTTCTAAATCAAGGTCTTGAGATCCTCGGCAGGGCGTCGACGCTCCTGACCCAGCAAGACCCACTGAACATGCTGTCCTTCCGGCTGAACCGTATTGCCGCCTGGACGGCAGTAACCGCCCTGCCACCGGCAACAGCAGGGAAAACCCTCATCCCGGCGCCGGATGGGCAGATCATCAGCGCCTTGGAGAATCTTTACCAGTCCCGCAGTTGGCGGGACCTCCTGGATGCGGCCGAATCAAGGGTGCGCCAGTTTCTGTTCTGGCTTGATCTGAGTCGGTACGTCACCGAAGCCCTCGATCAATTGGGACGTCAGGACGGCAGCGAGGCAGTTGCGGCGGAAACCTGTCAGTATCTCAAACGGCTGCCGGGCATGGAGAGACTGGCCTTCGATAACGGAACGCCATTTGCCAATGAAGAAACCCGGATCTGGATCAATCGCCTCAACAGCCAGATGTCCTCAGGGGGAGGCGACGCTACGGGCGACGAGACGGATATTCGCCAGGTTGTGGAAAAACAGGTTCAAGAAGCCGAAAAAAAAAGTCGGGACAATAAGCTGCCCGCCGCGCTGGGGACCTTCACGGACAAACTCAACCATGCTCACTCGGCAAGGGAGCGTTTCATCTGGCAGTTCGGGCTTTGCCGGCTCCTTCTGCAGGTCAAGCAACCCCGCCTTGCGGCCCCACATTTGAAGGAACTGCTCCAAACCATGGAAATGTACCGACTGGAACAGTGGGAACCCGATCTGGCAGTGGAAGTGCTGTCCACAGTGCTCACGGGGCTGCGTTTGCAAGCTGGGCAAAGCGACGAGTCCCTGCAGGAAACAGTATTGAACCGGATTACGACTCTGGATCCCGTAAGAGCCATGGAATTTGTTTGAAGATTCGCAAGGGGGTGAGGAAAGAAGGGTTGAGGAGGGTTGCCCATAGGATGTGTTGCGCCTGTCGGCAACAATGGTGATGTTGGTGTTGATACATATCTTAATTTTAAGCATATAGTAGATTGGTATATCTTTTGCCGTGCTCTCAGGGGATAAAAAAGTTAAGAGCTGTAAGGCAAAAGGTGATAAGATCGAAAACGACAACTTTAATAAAGGCATGGAGGTAAGAAAAATGGCAAAGGAAGCTTCTGTTGCTCCAAAAGAACGGGTCAATATCGTCTACAGGCCCGCCACCGGTGACGCAAAAGAGGAGGTCGAACTGCCCTTGAAGTTCCTCGTTATGGGAGACTTCACCGGCGCCAAGGATGATCGGCCTGTGGAAGACCGGAAACCGGTCAGCATCGACAAGGATAATTTCGATGATGTCCTGTCGGCGTCAAATGTCAAAATGGAGGCAGTGGCGCCCAACAAGCTGTCAGCAGATCCGGACGCCCAAATGACGGTGAATCTGGACTTCAAGACAATGAAAGATTTCGACCCGGATTCGATTATCCAGAAGGTGCCGGAACTCAAACAGCTCATCGAACTGCGTGAGGCACTCAAGGCACTCAAGGGACCCCTCGGCAATGTTCCGGCATTCAGAAAGAAAATTCAGGATATGATCAAGGATGAAGGGACCAGGGGGCGACTTTTGAAAGAACTAAATATCGAATCGTAAGGAGAGGAGGTACATAAACATGGCAGAAGAAAAAAAGGTCCAGGAAGCGTCGGCTCAGGCGGTCGAAACGGGGGGATCACTCCTCGATGAGATCGTGCAGGCGACGCGCCTGAAACCATCGGACGAAGGTTATACGGCCACAAAACAGGGCCTCCAGGCGTTCATCGACGAGCTCCTCAAACCGGGTAAAGCGGTGGAACGGGTCACCCAGGGTCTGGTCGATGAGATGATTGCCAACCTGGATCAGAGATTAAGCACACAGATGGATGTCATCCTCCATAATGAACAGTTCCAGAAGCTGGAATCCGCCTGGCGGTCCCTCAAATTCCTCGTGGACAAGACGGATTTCCGGGAAAATATCAAAATGGAAATGATGAACGTGAGCAAACAGGACCTCCTCGACGACTTTGAAGACGCCCCGGAGGTCACCAAATCAGGTCTGTACAAGATCGCCTATACAAGTGAATACGGTCAGTTCGGAGGTAAGCCCTACGGAATGATGGTCAGTAATTACGAATTCGGTCCCGGAGCGCAGGACATCCGCCTCCTCCAGCACGTCTCCGCCGTGGCGACCATGGCCCATGCCCCATTTGTCGGCGCGGCGGGCCCGGAATTTTTCGGTTTGACGGACTTTTCCGGCCTCCCCAACCTCAAGGACCTCAAGTCCATTTTCGAAATGCCCCAGTACATCAAGTGGCAGTCCTTCCGGGAAAGTGAAGACTCGCGGAATGTGGCCCTAACCCTGCCCCATTTCCTGCTCCGTGTTCCCTACGGTCCCGATACGAAACCGGTCAAGAACTTCAACTTCAAGGAGAATGTTTCCGGAGGCAACAGCGATTTTCTCTGGGGTAATGCATCCTTTGCCTTCGCATCACGGGTCAGCGACAGCTTTGCCCAATACCGATGGTGCGCCAATATCATCGGCCCCACGGGGGGAGGCGCCGTCGAA
>JALNVY010000065.1 GCA_023231165.1 Syntrophales bacterium
CCGAAGGCGGCAAGGATCTTTCTCACCCATTCAACATAACGGGAGACACGCTGTTCCCCTTCGCCTTCGGACTGTCCATGCCCGGGCAGTTCAACCGCCAGGATGTTAAAATCGTTCTTTAAAACTGAATACTGATAGACCCAGTTGGTATGATCTCCACCGGAACCGTGAATGAAGACAAGGGTCCTGTTGTTTTCCTGCCAGGCATTGCTGTTCATCCAGCAGGCTATCTTGACTCCGTCGATATCCCGTTTGGCGATCATCCTGACCTCCTCATCTGGTAATTTAGTATGGTATCCCCAGATTAAACCAGATTAAACCACATTACCGTTTATATTTTCGTCCTTTTCGTAACATATTTTCGCTACTTTACGCAACCAGTGATTTATCTGCCATCACCCTATTGACACTGTGACCAAAAAAGGATTAAAAATACATTCATATCGAAGAAAAAAGGGGGGAGCTGTCATGTTGAAGGGAAAAAAGGTTGGCGTTATCGGCGGCGGTAAAATGGGCGGTGCGCTCATCGGGGGCATACTTGCCCGTCATCTCGTTCCTGCGGATGGACTCATCGTGGCTGATGGAGACCAGAAGCAACGGGAGGAAATGAAGAAAACCCATGGCGTGGCGACAACGGAAAACAACATACTGGCCGCCAAATCTGCGCAAGTAATTATTTTAGCAGTAAAGCCCCAGAATATGGCGGAAGTGCTGGCAGATATATCCGGCGTTGTTGACAAATCGAAACTGATCATTTCGATTGCCGCAGGAATTACTATTCCATTCATCGCCGAGCGCCTCAAGCAGGGGACGCGGATTATCCGCACCATGCCCAATACCCCGGCTATTATCGGCGAAGGGATGACCGCTCTGGCCGCCGGACAGGCGGCAACAAAGGACGATATGGCTATGGCTCAGCACATCTTCAATGCCGTCGGGAAAACCGTCGTCGTCAAAGAAGATCAGATGGACGCCGTAACGGGTCTCAGCGGCAGCGGGCCCGCTTACGCCTTCATTATGATCGAGGCCCTTTCCGACGGGGGGGTGCACATGGGACTCAGTCGCGACACGGCGCTGACATTGGCGGCCCAAACCCTGCAAGGCGCCGCCAAGCTCTTTCTTTGTGGAGAAAAGCATCCCGGACAGTTGAAAGACATGGTCACTTCGCCCGGAGGAACTACGATTGCCGGGATACGGGTCCTTGAGGACGGCAAGATCAGGGGAACTCTTATGGCTGCCGTAGAAGCGGCGACCATGCGTTCCAAGGCCCTGGGCAGCCAGAAATAATAATTATTCCGTTTCTAAACCTTTTCCTCCCCGGGGGCGGCCGCCTCGACATCACCTTCGGGTGGCGATGACAAGGGCGGGGCGTTTTTCTTTTGCATGGCGGCCCGACTCGGCGAACGTCTTCTCCGGCGGGGCGCCTTACTGACCTGCGTCTCGCTTTCTGTCGCGTCGCTCACCGGATCTTCACTGGCTGAAGTTTCACTCACCGGCGCTTCCCTGACCTGGGATTTAATTGTCGGTGGTTTGCTGGTCGGAGATTTGATTGCCTTTGGTTTACCCTTATTTGCTTCACCGACAGGCGATTCCTTGACAAGGGCACCACTGACCGGTGTCTCGCCGACATGCGATCCCTCGACAGGCGTTTCACTGGCAGGCGCACCACCAATCGGTGTTTCACCAACCATCGCTTCACTACCCGGCGTCACAGTAGGCTTTTTCCTACGGTGACGAGATCTCCGGCGGGACTTCTTCTTTGCCGGTTCAGCGGCACTTCCCGTTACTTCCGGATTTTTAATGACCGATTCCCTCTCTCGCACCCTGACGGAGGCGTCTGGACGAGGTTCATCTGATTTGTCTATTGCTTTTTCATTTTCGTGAACTGCTTCCGGAACTACTTCCCGCGCCTCGAATTCGATCCTGACATCGTCCCACTGCATATCGGCCTGCCCGTAAATATGGATGGACATATCGAACATCGCTTCTAGCTTACTGATTTCGAGGCGTTTTTGATTGAGAAGATAATCCGATATGGCATGGGGCATGGCCACCTTCAATACCGCAAAGGTTCCCTTGACGGCCTTGGATTCTATTTTTCTGAATGCGCTCAGGGCTGTGTATTCCAGGGATGGCCGGAAGCCGGTGCCTTTGCAGAATGGGCAGGCGGTGTAACTGATCTCCTGGATCGTCGATTGTTTCTTCTGTCTGGAGAGTTCCAGCATGCCGAATTTCGAGATCTTGGACATCTGGATTCTGGACCGGTCCACACTCAGGGCCTTCTTGAAAGCCCGCTCAATTTCGAGTTGATGCTGACGGTCCATCATGTCGATGAAGTCGATGACAATGAGACCGCCCAAGTCCCGAAGGCGCAACTGGCGGGCAATTTCTTCCGCCGCCTCGAGATTGGTCCGGAAGGCGGTTTCTTCCACATTCCGCTTGTTCGAACCCCGTCCGGAATTAACATCGATGGTGATCATGGCCTCTGTGGGATTGATGATAATGTATCCTCCGGATTTGAGATCCACCCGCTCCTGATAAATGACCCGGATCTGGTCTTCGAGGCTGTATTTGTCAAAGATGGGAACCATGTCCTTATAGAGCTTGATGATCTTCACTGTCCGTGGTGAAACGGTCTTGCAGTAGGTCCGCAGTTTACGGAATGTTTCGTTGTCGTCAACGAGGATCTCTTCGATTTCTGATGTAAAGTAGTCACGGAGGGAACAGACGCCAAAATCGCTCTCCTGATAGATGACAGCAGGGGCCGTGGTTGCCTTGGCGTTTTTCTGAATCTCCTTCCACAACCGGGTGAGATGTTGATAATCCCTCGATAATTCCTGTTTGGTCCGGCTCATTCCTGCGGTCCGAATGATAAATCCCATCCCCTCTTCCAGCTTGATCTGCTCCATGATCTCCTTGAGGCGCTTACGATCTTCCTCATCCTCGATCTTTCTGGAAATGCCGCCGCCCTGTTTGTTCGGCAACAGGACAATATATCGTCCCGGCAAGGAGATATAGGCGGTCAGAAGGGCCCCTTTTCGCTCGCTCACCTCACGCACGACCTGGACGAGGACTTCCTGGCCAACCTTCAGATGCTGTCTGCCATGTGCGTGGCCGCCTTCTTGCCCATTATCTCCATCGCGCCGCTCAGTAAAATAGTCCTGGCTGACATCCCGGAGTGGCAGGAAACCATCCTTCTTGCCGCCGTAATTGACAAAGGCCGCCTGAAGTCCTCTTTCGACCTTCATGACGATGCCCTTGTAAAGGTTCCCCGTTATGGGATCCTTGACGGCCATCTGGATATTGTAATCCAGCAGCTTGCCGTCATCGACGATTGCCATCCGCTTCTGCTCCGAATGGACGGCATTGATAAGCATTTGTTTTCCCATTTTCTTTCACCTAGTTGGGGTCAGACTTACTAATAGACATTTGTTCCAAATGTCTATTAGTAAGTCTGACCCCGTATGACCCTCATATTTATTTAAGTAAAGGCGGATACATCGCCTCTTCCTATGCGAATAATTTCCACCGTATCATCCTCGAGACTAATAACAGTGGATTGCCCTCCCGGGCAGAGGCCCCCATCAATAATCAGGTCGACACAGTGACCGAATCGCTCCCGAATGAGATCCGGATTGTTCATGGTTTCCCCGTCTTCCGACTTGACACTGGTACTGATAATCGGTTGTCCTAATTCCTTTACCAAAGCCAGGCAGATGGGATGATCGGGAACCCGGATTCCCGTGGTCTGCCGCTTGGGAAGGATAATCTTGGGAACGAGACGAGAGGCTTGCAGGACAAAGGTATACGGCCCCGGCAGTAGACGTCGCATAGTCCGATAGGCGTAATCCGTCACGAAGGCGTATTTACTGATGTCTTTGAGGTCGGCGCAGACAAAGCTTAAAGGCTGTTTCTTGTTTCGCTTCTTGATTTCGTAAATCTTTTCAATGCCTCTTTTATTGAAGAGGTCACAACCCAGCCCATAGACCGTGTCGGTCGGATAGATAATTATCCCCCCGCTCCGCAGAATGTCCACAGCCTTTTTGATCAAACGCATCTGAGGGTTCTGGTTATTGACGGCAAGCAGCATAGTCTTTTTCGTAATCCCTTAACCTTAAACGCTGGACTCTATATCAGAAATAGAGGGGATTAGCAATGGAATATGACCATCCATGCGGTCGCTCGGATCGGGTTGGTTATTCCGGGGACACATTTCGATCCTTTCATGTTTCCGGAATAAGCAAGTCTGACCCCGTTATTTATTCTTATTGTCCCGGTCCTTGCTCAGTTTGTACTGGATACTGTCCACCAGGGCCAGCCAGCTCGCCTCGATAACATTCTCGGAGACGCCGATCGTACTCCAGGTATCCTCTTCATCTTGCGATTCGATCGTCACCTTTACCTTCGCCGCCGTTCCCTCACTACCTTCGACGATCCGGACCTTGAAGTCCGTCAGGTGCATTTTCCCGATCTGGGGATAGAATTTGGTCAGGGCCTTCCGCAGGGCGTTGTCCAGGGCGTTGATGGGTCCGTTGCCTTCCGCCGCCGTTAGTTCCTCCTCGCTACCTACGGAGATCTTGATGGTTGCCTGGGCCTGGGACGGCTGCTGGGCCGTCTTGGAAGCAATGACGTGAAAGCACTCCAAGGTAAAAGGTTCAACAAACTCGCCGGTAACCTTCTTGATCAATAACGAAAGTGATCCTTCGGCAGCGTCAAATTGATACCCCTCGTCTTCCATCCGCTTGATCTCATCCACGATCCGCCGACTCGCGCCGTTGTTCATCCCCAGATCAATGCCCAGCTCCCGGGCCTTGTATTCGATGTTACTCTTTCCGGCCAGATCGGAGACCAGGACCCGCTGTTTGTTCCCTACCAGCTCCGGGGCGATATGCTCATAGGCCAGGGGATTTTTGAGGATGGCACTGACATGGACGCCTCCTTTATGGGCAAAGGCGCTGCGGCCGACGAAGGGACGGGAATTGAGGGGTGAGATATTGGCGACGTCGCCGACATAGTTGGACAGGTTGCTCAGGTGATGGATGGCCTCGTCGGAAAGACAACGCTGTGCCATCTTCAACTGGAGATTCGCGATAATGGGAATGAGATCGGCGTTCCCGCAGCGCTCCCCGTAACCGTTTACTGTTCCCTGGACCATCCTGGCCCCGGCCAGGACCGCCGCCAGGGAATTGGCAATCCCCAGGCCGCCGTCATTGTGGGTATGGACCCCCAGCATCGCTTTCGGAACAAAACCGGCGATGTCTTCCGTCATCCGCTGAACGTCGTGGGAAAGCGTCCCGCCGTTGGTGTCGCAGAGGACAATCCAGTCGGCGCCGGCCCCCAGGGCCGCTTCGATAGTCTGCCGGGCATAGTCGGGATTTTGCCTGTATCCGTCATAGAAATGCTCGGCGTCGTAGACGACCTCCTTCCCCTTTCCTTTCAGATAGGCGACGGATTCCTGAATCATGGCCAGATTCTCTTCCCGGGAGATCTCTAGAATATCCGTTACATGGAGGTCCCAAGTCTTCCCGAAAATGGTGACAACCGGAGTTTCCGCCTGAAGCAGAGCCTGAATATTAGGGCATTCCTCCACTCGCAAGTCCGACCGGCGAGTGCTGCCAAAGGCCGCTAACTTAGCATTACGAAAGGTTTCATCCTTGGCCAATTCAAAAAAACGGACGTCCTTGGGGTTGGAACCAGGCCAGCCGCCTTCGATGTAAGGAAATCCCATTTCATCCAGACGCCGGGCAATACGCATCTTTTCCTCGGCAGTAAAATTGATCTGCTCTCCCTGAGAGCCATCCCTCAGGGTCGTATCGTAAATCATTATCTCCCTCGTGAACATATAATGCCTTCCTCCTGAAAAAAAATCCGCTACCAGGGAACCTGATAACGGATTTTGTGAATGTCTTTTTTTTCTTATCTAAACACTAAACCACGATCAGGCCCCGATATTTTCCGGGCTAATTATGCCGCTAATAATAATGCCGATGATCGCGTTCAGTTTTTTGCCATTCATGATTATTTCCTTACCTGACGCCACCTATAATCGGTTCGAGTTATTTTGTCAACAGGAAATACCGACAGGTTATAACACCGTTGCCGGAGGTACATTCCCATATATTCTGTTTCAGCCAATGCAAATATTGATTTTCCCCATTGCAAATCTCCTGCTGATCTATTAGAATCCAACTCTATGAAGAGGTGGGAAAAGGCAGGTCGATACAGCGATCTTATTATCATCAGCTTTATTTTGTGCATGCTTTTAGTAACCTTGCTGGCCGCATGCAGCAGCCAAAATACCGATTTGTCGGCACGCTCCGCTACGGGAACGGGGCCGGCATTTGGGGATATTATCGTCGAAGGGTCCATCGGTGACGCCAGCAACCTCATTCCGATTCTTTCCAGCGACTCCACTTCCCACCAGATCGCCGGCCTTGTTTACAACGGCCTCGTAAAATACGATAAGGATCTCAAGATTGTCGGCGATCTTGCCGAATCCTGGGAGATCTCGCCAGACGGCCTCACGATTATCTTTCATCTCCGCAAGGGGGTAAAGTGGCACGACGGTCATCCCTTTACAGCGCAAGACGTTTTGTTCACCTATAAAACCATCATTGACCCCAAGACGCCCACCGCCTATGCCGGAGACTTTCTCAAAGTAAAAAAAGTCGCCATTCCGGATGATTACACCCTCCACGTGTCCTATGACAAACCCTTTGCCCCGGCCCTCATGAGCTGGGGGTCCCCGATCCTGCCGAGACACCTTCTGGAGGGGAAGGACATCACCACCTCTCCCCTTTCCCGACGTCCCATCGGCACGGGGCCTTACCGTTTCAAAGAATGGCTGTCGGGGCAAAAAATCGTCCTCACTGCCAACATGGATTACTTCGAAGGCCGGCCTTTTATTGACGGATACATCATGCGGATCATCCCCGATACAGCCACCATGTTTCTCGAACTGCGGGCCACCGGCATTGACCAGATGGGACTGACGCCTCTTCAGTACACCCGCCAGACAGAAAACAATCTCTTCCGCAAGCATTACAACAAGTACCGCTACCTCTCCTTCTCCTATGTTTACATGGGCTATAATCTCAAGAACCCTCTTTTTGCAGACAAGCGGGTGCGGCAGGCCATAGCCCATGCCGTCAACAAAGAGGAGATGATCCAGGGCGTGCTTTTAGGCTTGGGGAAGGCGGCGACAGGTCCTTATAAACCGGGAACCTGGGCATATAACCCCCAGGTTCGAAACTATCCCTACGATCCGCAACAGGCCAAAGCGCTGCTGGCCGCGGCCGGATGGAAAGACACCGATGGGGACGGCGTTCTGGATAAGGATGGACAGCCTTTCACCTTTGAGATCATCACTAACCAGGGCAATGAGGTCCGGGCTAAATGCGCCGAGATCATACAGAAACAACTCGCCGACGTGGGGATCAAGGTCAAGATCAGGGTCCTGGAATGGGCGGCCTTCGTGAATGACTTTATCAACAAGCGGCGTTTCGATACGACAATCCTCGGCTGGACAATCCCCCAGGATCCTGACATCTACGATGTGTGGCATTCCAGCAAGACGGGTCCGGAGGAGTTGAATTTTATCTCCTTCAAAAACGCCGAAGTGGACCGATTGATTGAAAAGGCTCGGGGGGTCTTTGACCAAAAAGAAAGAAAAAGGTACTATGATCGTATTCAGGAGATCCTGGCCGAGGAACAGCCCTATTTGTTCCTATATGTCCCCGATGCCCTGCCCATGATTCATGCCCGCTTCCGGGGAATAGAACCGGCCCCTCAGGGAATCACGCATAACTTTATCAAGTGGTATGTTCCTAAAGAGGAGCAGAAATTTGTCATGACGAAATAGGGGGACCCCTATTTGATGAACTCGCAAAAAGTCGGAAATTGCTGTTTTTGTCATCCTGGACTTGATCCGGAAAACGAAGTTTAATGTTCATAATCCAGTTTTTCAAGAAATTTTGGACCCCGGCTTTCGCCGGGGTGACGGCGGTGGTAACTTTTTGCGAAAGCGTCCTATTTAACTCTTTAAATTTTCACGCAGATAATTCCTGAACGACTCATCATCGGCGTCAAGAAATACCGGTTCCCCTTCCCTGGCATCGACATCTTTCATGCTCTGCGGCAAGTTCGGGTCGATGTCGAGGAGTTCATTTATTTCATTTGGAAATTTTGCGGGATGAGCTGTTTCAAGGGAAACGCATAAGGGAAAATCCCCCCGTTTTTCCAGATAATCCTCCAGCCCCCGCCAGCCAACGGCGCCGTGGGGCTCCAATAGCACTCCATAGGTCTCATAAATCCTTTTGATGGTCTTTTTCGTCTCGGTGTCGGTAATGCTAACTGAGTAGATATGCCTTTTCATTTCTTCCCGTTCAGGGTAGCAGTGCACCGCCCCGTTCCGATCCACTGTCCCCCCGAAGAGATCGAAGAAACGGGCCAGATTGCTGGGATGGCCGACATTCATGGCATTGGAGAGGCAGGAACGGGAGGGCGACACCTTCTCGTAATTCCCATTCTCTAAAAACCTTGGAAACTCGTCGTTTTCATTGGTGGGCATCACCAGAATCTTTACCGGCAGCCCCATGCGGCGGGCGTATTCACATCCCAGGGCATTGCCGAAATTCCCTGAAGGGACGGAAAAAACAATTTCCTCCCCATTGACTGCCAACTGGCTGTAGGCATAGAAATAATAGATCGTCTGGGGAAGAATGCGGCCAAAATTTATGGAGTTGGCCGATGTCAGGTTGAGATTGTTCAGGGAAGGATCAGCGAAGGCCTGCTTGACCAGATTCTGGCAATCGTCGAACTTCCCGTCCACAGAAATGGCCCGGACATTTTGTCCGATCGTATCGAGCTGTTTCTTCTGACGCCCGCTGACCTCACCCCGGGGATAGAGAATCGTGACATCGATACCCGATACTCCCTTGAAGGCCTCGCCAACGGCGCTGCCCGTGTCCCCCGAAGTGGCCACCAGGACATTGAGACGTTTTCCGGGATCGCGGACCATGCTCATCAGCCGGGCCATCATCCGGGCGGCAAAATCCTTGAAAGAGGCCGTGGGTCCCTGATCCAGACGCATGATGTATTTACCATTCAGCACCCGCTCCAGGGGAACGTCGAAGTTATAGGCGTCTTCAACTATCCACTGCAATTTATCAAGGCCAATCTCCCCGGCCAGAAAACTCCCGGCCACTAAAAAAGCAGCCTCGGCATATGGTTTCCCTTTTAAAGACATAATCTCGCTCATGGATAAGGAAGGAATCGCATCCGGCATGAAAAGCCCCTCATCGGGGGCCTGCCCCATAAGCAGGGCCTCGCGAAAGGAGACAGTTCTCCGGAACGGCGTCAAACCGGAAATATGGGAAAGATTTCTATTCGTGCTGTAATAACGAATCATGGCTGACATGAACATTCCCTCTTCTTTATCTTTTTGGCACCCTAAAATCGCTTGGAGCATATGGATTTTTTGCGGAGCCGTCAAGCATATCTTCCTGATTGACAACTAAGCAAATTCGGCGGATAATCCCTACGCTAAGCATATGTATACACCCATTTGACAAAGGAATATCTAATGACTGAAGAAAACCGGCCCCGCCTGACCCAAACCGTTCATGGCTCGGGCTGAGCCTGCAAAATAGGTCCGGGTGACCTTTACGAAGCATTGAAAGATCTTCCCTTCATGACGGATCCCAATCTCCTGACCGGCAT
Source organism: Syntrophales bacterium (assembly GCA_023231165.1). Classification (GTDB taxonomy): domain Bacteria; phylum Desulfobacterota; class Syntrophia; order Syntrophales; family UBA8958; genus UBA8958. The sequence goes on from JALNVY010000065.1 coordinate 9,721, forward strand.
GGAGCACTCTGAAGACGCCGGCGTCTATAAGCTCCGGGACGATCTTGCCATCATTCAGACCGTGGATTTTTTTACCCCGATTGTGGATGATCCCTATACTTTCGGCCAAATCGCCGTAACGAATGCCTTGAGCGACGTTTACGCCATGGGAGGCAAACCCCTGACGGCCATGAATATCGTATGTTTCCCCATCAAGAAACTTGACGTGTCCATCCTGCGGGACATCCTGCGCGGCGGCCTGGACAAAATGCGGGAGGCGGGTGTTCTCCTCGTGGGTGGACACAGCGTCGAAGACGACGAAACCAAATACGGCCTCGCCGTGACCGGAGTCATACATCCTGATCAAGTGCTCATGAATCGCGGCGCCCGGCCAGGGGACAAACTGATCCTGACCAAGGCCCTGGGGACGGGCATCGTGAGCACCGCCGCCAAGGCCGGCGCGGCGCCTGCCGATCTCATCGCAAAATCCATCGCGGCCATGACGACCCTCAACAAAGGAGCGGCGGAAATCCTTATGGAGACGCCGGATGTGCATGCCTGCACCGATGTAACCGGTTTCGGTCTTCTTGGCCATGCCTGCGAAATGATCGAAGACAGCGACGTGGGAATACATATCTTTGCCGCTGCTGTCCCTTTTTTCGAAGGTCTTCAGGAACTTGCTGAAATGGGAATCCTTCCCGAAGGTCTCCACCGCAATCGGCAATTCCACATGTCCCGCATCGAGGTAAGCCCTGACTGTCCGGAGTGGTTAGTGGATATCCTCTTCGATCCTCAGACGGCCGGCGGTCTTCTCCTGTCTGTCGCTCCGGAACAGGCGATCGGGCTTCTGGATAAATTTCATCGTTCCGGTCTGAAGAACGCCACCATTGTCGGCGAAGTAACCGGCATAAAAAAAGGGGAAATCATCGTCAGCCTATGAAACGCATTGAATCCTTCCTCGTTAAAAAAGAAGATACCCTGTTCAACGTCTTCAAGCTCAAATCTATGGCCAGGCCCGACGATACCCTGGCGGTCCTCATGTATGGCAGTCCCGATCCCGATGCCGTTGCCTCGGCCATGGCCCTGAGGGAAATCTTTAAACAAACGGGAGGATTGAAAAAATTTGCCTTTGTGGCCACCGAAGGGGTGCTCCGCCAGCAGAATAAGGAATTTATTCGGGCCATGAAAGTGGAAATCCAACTCCTCCCCAAGGTTAATCTTCAGGACTACCGGCTCCTGGCACTGGTCGACGCCCAACCGACCTTCTTCGGCAAGGGCTGCGAAGACATTCATTTCCAGATCGTCATCGATCATCATCCCGTCACCTCGGTCTGGCACGCCGAATTAGCCGACATCCGGCCGCAGTATGGCGCCCTGTCCACGATCATGACGGAATATCTCCTTGCCG
>JALNVY010000066.1 GCA_023231165.1 Syntrophales bacterium
TCAATGATATCAAGTCCAAGCTCGAAAAAAGACTTTCCTATATCATGATTAGATGATATAAGTTGCTCATATGAAGAGAGAAACTACCCGGTACGCCCTCCATTTAATAGAGCGCCTGACTAAGATTGGCGTGGCCCTGTCTGCGGAAAGGGATTTAGCGAAACTTCTTGAACTTATAATTGATGAAGCTCGCAATCTCACCTCTGCTGATGGGGGAACCCTGTATATCATGTCTGATGACGGCCAGTTTCTTGATTTCGCCATTGTTCAAAACAAAACCCTTGATGTTCGGATGGGGGGTACGGGAGGGAAAATCAACTGGCCGCCCGTAATGCTGACAGATGCGCAAAATAACCGTAATCTTGCTAATGTATCTGCTTATGCTGCGCTGACAGGTGAAGTCGTCAACATCCCGGATGTCTATAATGCGGAGGGATTCAATTTTAAAGGCACCAGGGAATTCGACGCCCGGACAGGCTACCGTTCCAAATCCATGCTCGTTGTTCCGATGAGAAATCACGAGCAGGAAATTATTGGCGTCCTACAGCTCCTGAATGCCAAGGATGAAGGGAAGAATGAGATAGTCGCTTTCTCCCGAGAGAGCCAGATGATTACGGAATCTTTTGCTTCCCAGGCAGCGGTGGCCCTTTCTCAAAACCGCCTGATCCAAGACTTGGAAAACCTCCTGGAAGCTTTTGTAAAGACTATCGCCTTGGCTGTTGACGAGAAGTCACCTTATACTGGTGGTCATATACGACGGGTAGCCGATATAACGATGGCCATTGCGGACAAAATCAATAAGGTCGATGAAGGCCCTTATTCCCAGGTGCAATTCAGTGAGGACCAGATGAAGGAGCTCCGTTTTGCTGCTTGGCTTCATGACCTGGGAAAGATTACCACGCCCGAATACGTTGTCGATAAGGCCACAAAGCTGGAGGCAATTTTCGATCGTATGGAGCTGGTAAGGGCTAGAGGGGAAATTATCATAAAGGATCATGAGCTTACCTCCTTGAGAAAATCTTCAGGAGCTGATCGGGAGAATAAATCCCTGCCGAATAGCGAGGATGACTTCGCCCGTCAATTTCGGGAGGATATGAAATTCCTTGCCGATGTGAACACCGGGGCAATACTCTTGGGACGAGAAGAAATGGCACGGTTGCAAGAAATCGGGGCAAGGAAATCGGTTTGCGCTGGGCAAACGGAATCTTTCCTTACCGAAGATGAGCTTCAGAATCTCAGTGTATATCGAGGGACGCTGACTGATAAGGAAAGAGATATCATCAACAATCACGCTGCTGTTACGCACAAGCTCCTCTCGCAACTCCCATTTTCGAAAAAGCTTAAAAATGTGCCCGATTATGCAGCTTGTCACCATGAGAAGCTCAATGGCACCGGTTATCCATTGGGATTGAGAGGAGATGAAATATCTCTGCAAGCGAGAATCCTGGCCCTGGCCGATATATTTGAAGCCTTGACAGCAAAGGATCGACCTTACAAGAGAGCCAATACCATCTCAGAAGCTATTTCCATTCTCAGCGGCATGGTTAAAGCGCAACACATTGATGCGGACCTTTTCAAGTTATTTATCAATGAAAGGGTGTATCTCGATTATGCCCGCCGGGAGATGCATCCCCAGCAAATCGATAAAACGGATTTCTCTGCCTGATAGATCAAAGCGGCCTCGGCTTACACAACTCCGTTGGTTCTCATATCCTCTATGGTTGATTCAGTATACCCCAGGGTTTTCAGAATCTCCTGTGTATGTTCCCCCAGGAGCGGTGGCGGGATTCGCAATACCGGCTGATCTTGCGAGAACTTAACTGGGAAAGCCTGTTGTGGAATGTCACCATCTACGGGATGAGACGCTTGAAACCACAGGCCCCGATGCCGAATCTGCGAGTCTTCCAGTGCCTCCGGGAGGGAGTTCACCGGGGAAAAACAGATATTGTATTGACCTAGGATCATCATCCATTCATCCCTGGTTTTCTGCAAAAAGATGACCTTGAGTTCCTGGATCATCTCCGTTTGCCGTGGGAGCGGGGCCATTAGATCTTCAATAAGATCTTCTTTCTTCAAACAACGGCATAGTTCCTCCCAGAATTTCTCCTCCAAACACCCAATGGCGAGGAATTTTCCGTCTCTTGTCTCGTAGATGTTGTAGCAGGCATGCCCTCCGCCAATCCGCGATTCCCCCCGGACGGGGGACTCTTTGCGGGCAAGATATTCGGACATCATGAGAGCTAAGAAGGGACTTAATCCATCGAGAATGGACACGTCTAAATACTGTCCCTTACCCGTCCTTTCCCGGCGCAGCAGGGCTGCCAGGATGCCCAGGGCCGCATTGATTCCTCCACCCCCGGCGCCGGAAATCATGATGGGGGGGACGATGGGAGGTCTTCCCTTTTCGCCCAAAAGGTCTAGAATGCCGGAGATCGCGAGGATGTTGATGTCATGAGCAGGTCGATCGCGATATGGCCCTGTCTGTCCGAAACCGGTCAATGAGCAATAGACCATTTTTGGATTGAGATCCTGCATGTCTTCATAGGCCAGCCCCATTTTTTTCATGGTCCCCGGACGGGCATTTTCGATAACGACATCGGCATGGGCCGCCATGCTTAGGAAAATATCTCTCCCCTGGGACGTCTTGATATTCAGGGTCATACTTTTTTTGTTACGGTTGAGAATATGGAAGAAACTACCATTGGCGCCGATCAGGGGGGCGGTGTTACGAAAGCCATCTCCCCCCTGAGGATTTTCGATCTTGATTACATCCGCCCCCAAATCGGCTAAAATCTGAGTACAGAGCCCCCCCGGCAGCAACTGCGAAAGATCGAGTACTTGCATTCCTTCAAGAGGTAACATGTTTATCCCTTATCAAATAATCCATTCAGCGGCATCATTTCGACTTGCCGATAAAAATGCGGTAAGATGAGATTGACCGGCGCTGGTTATATTGACTATCGCATTTTCATTTTCCGGAGCATCACTATAAAGAACGCAAAGCCGGGCAGCATTTATAATAATTTCTTCTTTGCCACCGCCAGGTATCAGGACAAGCGGTCCGGGTAACTGGTCCATACACATAAACGTATCATCGCACCTGATCAATTTCTGCAGGGCTTCATTATCCTTGTGATTTCTTCCCACAATGATTTTGCCGGATTCGCCGCTTCGGAAATGCCGGCCATATTTGAGGAGTTCAATGTCCCGAGGGGAATGCCCAGGATCACAGGAGAAGAGATCTTTCAAGCGCCTGGAAAACATGGGATCTGTTAAGAGACATCCGCCGGCTGGAGGAGGATAATAATGGACTCCGTAAAATTTAGCCATCTCCATCTGTACTTTTCTGCCTCGGCCCTGAATGGCCAGCAGTTGCCGCCGGTTGATCATACCCCCCAGTTCCGGTCTCGTCTCGTCAAGCAGTTGGGCGCTTAGCGGCCTTACGATATAGTCTGGGTACCCGGAATTTTTCGCCACGATGTGCAGGGATTGCCTGGTCTGGGACATGGGCCGCTGCCCCAGAACTTCCCCTGTAAACAAAAAATCGGCGCCTGTTTCCTCCATTATTTTTCCTGCTGTACGAAGCATAAGGGTGTGGCAATCGATACAGGGGTTCATGTTTTTGCCGTAACCGTATCTCGGGGCCTTGAGCATGGCAAGATGACTGTCTGTTATGTCGATAACAAGGAGGGGCAACTGGATATGTCTGGCCGTTTCTCGTGCTTTGCGGGAATTAAAAAAGGGGGTTTCGAAGGTTACTCCCTGCACGGAGATGCCTTGATCCTGGATGACTTTCACTGCGATAATGCTGTCAAGACCGCCGGAAAATAGTGATATAGCTTTGGTTATCAATATTTTATAACCAGTAGGCCCATTTTTTCGGAAAGAAAACCATTCATGCGTTCATCCAGATCAAAATCGATCAAATACAAAACTTTCTTTTTATCCGCAGAAATCTTCATTGCAGAAAAAGAGATGGATATCCTGGCCTGCTCTGTTTTCTCTGTAGCAGGAAATGAAAACGAGTTAACCTCGCATGGGATGTTCAGGGCCATGAATGATTTTTCCAGAATAGATTTCTTTGTATCTCCCTCCATGGCGAGGATGACCTCCATCCCTTTGTTTCTAAGCATGTTAAGGAATTGATCGGGCATTTTTTTTGACATGAAGATGAGCTTTCGATCTCCTCTATTGACCAGCAGATCGGCCTCGACTCTCAGATCAAAACCGTCGCGGGCAGAGTCAAAGATCTTTAATTCGGCATTCTTTTGTGTCTGTAGTCCAAGCCTCCGGAAGCAATCATCTGCCAAGTCGATTAATGATGTTGAAGTGAGTTTTGAGACCGGCCTGGCCAGAATCGGATCGTCGGGAGCGGATTTGATGATTCTGTCCTGATCCAATTCAATGATCTTCCATCCCTTTGTCTCGGCATAGGTTTTGAGGGATTCAGGGAGACCAGGTGTCCCTTCCGGTCTGGTCCAAAGAGCTATGGCATGGGGCAAACTTGTTACTATAGATGATTTACGAGTGATTGTCCAGGAGGCAGGAATCTGTAGGACCGGTTGCGATCCTATTTTTAAGGGTTGTTCCTGTCGAATCATGGCATGGGTGTTTGACGCCTGAATGATCTTTTCTAAAAGGATGGGTGCTTCCGATTGAGGATTCACCTTGATAATAGCGTAGTGCTTCCAGGTCCGACGGACCAGTTGCCTGAGATTGTCGGGTATTTGGTTACGGAAATCGATAAAGACAATTCCCTTGTCTGCAAATTCGACCATGGGGATTTTCCGGCAGTCGATGGTTATTTGTCCCATATCTCGCAGGGGAAGGTAATATTTGCCTTGGGATGTAACAGTGGCGCCAATTTGGTCGAGGACATGCTTTACCAGGTTCCATTTGATCTGGGCCGGGTATGCCATGTCATCTTTCAACATGCCCGCCTGCTGGGAAGGAGTTGGGGCGTTTACGGGAGATGTGTCTGTTGAGGAAGCGGTAGTTTTTATCTTGCTGGGCAAGATTATCTTTTGTCCCGGATAAATTCGGTTCAGATCCTTGATGCCGGGATTATACTTACGGATGATCGCATAGACGTGCCTCGTTTCCCCTGTCACCCGGCGTCCAATATCAAGAAGCCACTCTCCCTTTTTGACCGTGTAGACCGTGATTACCGGTCGGGATGGAGCGGACTTCTGGAAAGTCAGGTATGCCGTATCCTCCTTAGCCCACAGTGATCCGCCGGCAAGAAAGACGTCGACAAGTAAGACAATTATTAACAGTAAGCGATAAGACATATGAATACTCCTCATATTACCTGTCCCGTGCTTGGTTTTGATACCTGATTTTCGTAAGATTGTCAAATGACCAAAAAAATGCCATGGCCGGGATCAGCCATGGCATTTTCTTTAATATGTTGTGAAAATGAACAGCTTAGATTTTATAAGCCGCTCTTGAAATCGTCTCTCATCAGCTCGCGGGCGATGATCATGCGGCGAATTTCCGAGGTGCCGGCGCCGATTTCCCAAAGCTTCTGATCCAAGAAATGTCTCGAAATGGCGTATTCGGTGCAGTACCCGTAACCACCAAAGATTTGAATCGCGTCGAGGCCGATCTTGGTGCCCATCTCGCCGTTGAACAGCAGAGCGGCGGCGGCCATACGGTCAAGGTCAGTTCCCTTGCCACCGGATTTGTTTGTCAGGGTGTCGCAATAGGCGGCGGCGCTGTAGGCCAAGAACTTGCCAGCCTTGTAACCGCAGTACATATTCGCCAGTTTCTCCTGGATGGTCTGGAAGGAGGCGATGGGTTTGCCGAACTGAACTCTTTCCTTGGCATACTTCAGGGAGAGTTCCAGACAGCTTCTCTGGCCGCCGAGGGTACAGCCGGACAAGGTGATTCTCTCGGTGCACAGTCCGCTGGTGAGAACGGCGACGCCCTTGTTCAGGCCGCCGATGAGGTTCTCTGCGGGAATTTCCATGTCTTCGAAGGTTACGAGAGCTGTGGGAGAGGTCCTCATGCCCCACTTCTTGATCTTCTCAAATTTGACGGCGCCCTTTTTCTTTTGCGCTGCGGTTTCGAAGAAGAAGGTGGAAATGCCTTTGGGGCCGGCCGCCGGGTCAGTCTTGGCATAGAACACCATGAAATCAGCCACGGGACCGTTGGTGATGAAAATCTTGCTGCCGTTAATGATGTAGTTGTCGCCCTTCTTTTCCGCCTTAGTTGCCATGCTCATGGCATCGGAACCGGCGTTGGGTTCGGTGATGCCGAGGCAGCCGATCCATTCCCCGCTAACGGACTTGGGAAGGACATATGCTTTCTGCGCTTCCGTTGCATTTCTGCGGAAGTTGTCAAAGCACAGGGTCTGGCTTGCGCCGACGGTCATCGACAGGGCATTGCTGACCCGGGCGATGGTTTCATAGGCCAGCAGGGTTTCTACGTAACCCAGAGCGGCGCCGCCGTATTTCTCGTCAAAAACGATACCGTTGATACCGAGATCGCCCGTCTGCTTGAACAGATCCTTGGGCATTTCATCGATCTCATACATGTGTTCCATCTGGGGTTCAAGCCAATTGATCGCCCATTTGTACACTGAATCCTCGAGCATCCTTTGCTCATCTGTAAATGTAAAATCTAACGCCATAACACTACCTCCCTTTTGTATAGAATTTATATAACCTGACGCGGGTAAACTCAGATTGTCGGGCACTGATTACGCACATACCTGGCAAGGTTTGTTTATTCCACATGTTGGTTACGACCTGCGTGTCATCTCAGGAATAATCATGAAGCGATATTCTGAAGAAATATGGCCGAAAACGCGAAGGGTATATATATGAAAGCTGGCAGGGTGTCAAGGTGTTTTCTGAGAAAATTCGAGGTTGCAAGGAAGGTGGAAATTGATGTAAGGCTATGTTCATAATTGGAAGAACGAAATTATGTCAGGAGAAAAAAATGGGGGACAAGGGGCAGGAAGCTTTTATTAAGGAGATGCAAAACAGGTTCGATAAAAAATTGCGGGAACATGAGATCAGCGTTATTGAACACTGGCGTGAGCAGTTAACACGGATTCTGATGATGAAACCGGAAGGCGTCGGGGCTCTCCAGGCCCAGATTAAAAAGATGTCGGATATGATGAACAACCGGATCATTAATATGAAAAAGACTCAGAATGATTAAAGAATCATTAATCCACATACAATTATGAAAGATATTGCGAATTTTCTCTTCGAAGTTGGCATGCTGCAAAAGACCCCCCGTTCGGGATATCAGTTTCTCGGCTCCGGTTGTGAGTCGGTGGCTGAGCATATTCTGAGAACAATTTATATCGGCTACACCCTTTGCAAGTTTGATCGTCAAGCCGATGAGCATCGGGTGCTCAAAATATGTCTCGTCCATGATCTGCCGGAAGCGAGAACCGGGGACATGAATTATGTCAATAAAAAGTATGTGGCCGTAAACGAGAAAAAGGCCGTTGAGGAACTGGCGGAAACGCTGTTTTTTGGCGACGATATTGCGTCGGCTATTTATGAATTCAATGAGAAAAAGACCAGGGAGGCGCGCATCGCCCATGACGCCGATCAGTTGGCGCTGATCATACAATTGAAAGAATATGGTGATTTAGGGAACAAATACAGTCAGGAATGGATTTCCTTCGCCGTCAAGCGACTCTTTACGGAGAGCGCAAAGAAACTCGCTGACAGCATTTTGAAAACAGATTCTTCTGCCTGGTGGTTCAAAGATAAGGGGGACTGGTGGATCAATGGCAATAACAACGAAGAAGCGTAAAGCGACATGCGGATGTGATCGCGGCAAGCATGGGACATGGTTTGCATGCACGGTGGTTTGTCTCGTACTATTCATGGTTGCGAGCCTCTTGTCTTGTGCCGGGTCGCAAAAGCGAAAGGAGCTGGCGGAAAACCATTTGAATATCGGTACGGCCTATGTGGAGGGGGAAGACTACACAGCGGCCCTCAAGGAACTTCTCGCCGCAGAAAAATATACGCCGGAAAACCCCAAGATCCATTACTATCTAGCCGTCGCCTATTTCGGAAAGGGATACAACGAAAAGGCGATTGAGGAATGTGAAACAGCCGTCAGGCTTAAGCCTGATTACTCCACTGCTTATCACTTTCTGGGCATTCTTTATTATGGCCGCGGGCAGTATGACAAGGCGATAGCTGCCTTTGACAGCGCCCTGTCCAATATCCTCTATGAGACGCCTGACCTGTCCCTGTATAATATGGGTAGGGCTTATGCGAGCAAAGGTGACTACAAGCGGGCATTAACGAAATACCAGGAGGCCGCCGTAAAGGCTACCAGGAATGAGCTCCTTCCTCTGATCGAAAAGGAAATGGGAAAGGCCAGTTATGCTCAAGGCGACATCGACGGTGCTATTGGTCATTTCAAAAAATCAACGGAGTTGGTGCCCAATCTTGTTGAATCTTATTTTTGGCTGGGTGAGTGCTATTCCAAGCAGAAGAGGATGTTGGAGGCGAGACGGGCCTATGAAATGGTCGTCAAACTTGCCCCAGCCTCAGATTTCGGTCTCAAGGCCAAGCAGGCCCTGCAATTGATCAATATCTGAGTTGCCGGGCCATTCTCGTGTCTTCTGAAGCATCCATCTTTCCTTGACAGCAATAGCAAAATGACCTACGCTCTCCGATCTTTTGAAAAGGGAGATCTTCATGGCCTCAAAGAAGCAGCGAAGGACAGCTACGGTCAAGACCAAGCAGCAAAAGAGAAAGATGAAAAAGTCGGTTCTTTTTCTTGTCATTACTGCCTTGGTAGGGTTCCTGGTATTTTTCTTCCTGACCCTGTTTGATTATGTTTATCCACCCGTAGACGGTCAGGGTAAAGTCGCTAAAAAGAAGGACAAGCAAGAAGTCACAGTTTATTTTTCCGACGCAAATGAGCGTTTCCTTGTCCCGGAAAAGAGATATGTTCCCAAAGAGGAGACGCCTTCCGCCCTGGCTCGAGAATTGGTGAAAGTACTTTTAGACGGATCAAGGACGGGTTTCGTCAATACCTTTCCAGAAAAGGTGGAGGTGACAAATGTCAAGATTGACGACGGGACAGCCTATGTAAGTTTCAATAAGAATCTCATGAAAAATCATCCCGGCGGCAGCGCCAGCGAGATGGCGACCATATACTCCCTGACCAATACTCTGACGACAAATATACCCACCATAAAAAAGGTTAAAATTATGGTTGCCGGCAAAGAAATAGAATCTATTAAGGGACATATAGATACCCGGCAAGCCTTTGGCGCCAATAAGGAATTGATCGTTCAAGCGGCAAAAGAGAAGTAGGATATAGAGTTATGCCCCCCAAATCCAAGCTGGCCAGAATCAGAAATATCGGCATTGTCGCTCATATTGACGCCGGCAAAACGACCGTTACGGAAAGGGTTTTATATTATACCGGCAGGTCTCATAAAATGGGCGAGGTGCACGATGGGGAAGCGGTCATGGATTGGATGCCCCAGGAGCAGGAACGGGGAATCACGATCACCTCGGCTGTTACAGCCTGCAATTGGCAAGATTACGATATTCATATCATTGACACCCCTGGCCATGTAGATTTTACAATTGAAGTCGAAAGATGCCTGCGGGTGCTTGATGGGGCCGTAGTAGTTTTCTGCGCTGTTGGCGGGGTCGAGCCGCAGTCGGAGACGGTCTGGCATCAAGCCGATAAATATGGCGTCCCCAAAATAGCCTTTATTAATAAAATGGACAGAGTTGGCGCTAATTACTTTGGAACCATCGATATGATGCGCCGAAGATTCAATTCCACCCCTCTGCCTGTTCAGATACCCCTGGGTGAAGAAGATCAGTTCCAGGGTGCTATTGATTTGATCTGGAACAGGGTCATTACCTGGGACAATACCTCGCTGGGGGCTAATTATTCCCTGTCGGATGTACCGCAGGATATACAGCCTAAAGTACGTGAGTACAGAGACAAGTTGATAGAAACCATTGCCGATCTGGACGATAATATTGCCGAAAAGTATCTGGGGGGCATAGATATAACGGCAGAGGAACTAACCGAAGCGATTCGGAAGGCTACCCTTTCCCTGCAGGTGGTTCCCGTGATGTGCGGGTCTGCCCTGAAAAACAAAGGTATCCAGCCTGTTCTGGACGCGGTAATCTCTTTTTTACCGTCTCCTGAAGATGTTCCACCGATCAAAGGAATAAATCCCCTTACCAGGATGGAAGAGGAGAGAACCAGTGATCCCCGGGGGCCCCTTGCAGCCCTTATATTCAAGATCATGCAGGATGAGGGCAGGAAGCTGTCTTACTTGCGGATCTATTCGGGACAGATAAAGGCCGGGGATGATCTCTACAATGTCTCGAAGGGCAAGAAGGAAAAAGCCTCCCGGCTTCTGAAGATGCATGCCAATAAACGGGAGAGACTGGATCAGGCCCAGGCAGGTGATATAATTGCTGTTATGGGTTTAAAAGAAGGCAAGACAGGGGATACTATCTGTGATGAAACTCAGCCAATTCTCCTGGAAACCATGGATTTTTATGAATCCGTGATCAGTCAGGCCATCGAGGCAAAAACTCCGGCCGATCAGGAACGGGTCTCCCTCGCGCTCGTCAAGCTGATGGAAGAAGATCCTACCTTGCGCTTGAAATATGATGATGAGACCGCACAAACTGTATTATCCGGAATGGGGGAACTCCATCTGGAGATAGTGATCGACCGTCTACAGCGAGAATTTAATGCCCATGTCAACGTGGGCAAGCCCCGGGTGGTTTATCGGGAGACTATTCAATCGCCTGTGGAGGTGGAAGGACGTTTCGAACGGGAGCTCGGGGAGAGAAGGCATTTTGGCCATGTCTTGCTGCAATTACGACCCAGGGAACGGGGAACGGGAAACGCTTATGTGTCGAACGTAGCTGCGGGAATGATCCCGGAAGAATTTCATGCGGCCATTGCGGAAGGTGTCCAGGAAGCCATCATGAGCGGCGTCCTTTCCGGTTATCCCGTAGTGGATGTGGAGGTCATTGTCAAGGGCGGGTCCTTTAAAGATGGAGAATCATCTGCCCTGGGATATAAAATTGCCGCTTCCACTGCCTTCCGGGATGGTTGTTCCCAGGGGGACCCA
>JALNVY010000067.1 GCA_023231165.1 Syntrophales bacterium
ACCGGGCGGGTTTCCTCGGAAATTGTTCACAAGATATGGCGGATGGGCATCCCCGTGGTGTTATCCCTCTCTGTGCCGACGGCATTGGCGATCAGCCTTGCCGGGCAGGCGGGGATCACCCTGGTGGGGGCCATCCGGGTGCCGTCCCTGACGGTTTATACGCATACGAAACGGATTCGGGAATAATGAAAAAAAGCATTTATATCAAAGACATAAAGTCCGGAGAGAAGATTTGTGACTTCTTTTTTGTAACGGAAAAGAACCTCGCTTTTTCCCAGAAAGGTTCTCCTTACCTGAACCTGCGTCTCAAGGATAAAACGGGAGAATTGGATGGAAAGGTATGGGACAATGCCCAGGATATGGAAAAGGTCTTCCGCAAGGGCGATTTTATCTACATCCAGTCCCGGGCCGTGCAATACAAAAATATAATTCAATTGTCCGTTATGAGTGCCCGCAAGGCTGAGGATGACGAAATCCAGACGGAAGAATACTTTCCCGTGGCCAAGGAAGACCCGGACAAGATGTTTTCCGACCTGATGGCCTTTATCGCCGCCGTCGAGACGCCCCCTTTGAAGGCCCTCCTGCAAGCCTTCTTTCAGGAGGAGGAGATCGCAGGTCTCTTCAAGCGCGCCCCCGCTGCCAAGGGGTTTCATCATGTCTATATCGGCGGCCTTCTGGAGCATACGCTATCGGTGGTGAAGATCCTCGACTGGCTCGCCGGCCATTACGAGGGCCTGAACCGCGATCTCCTCATGACCGGCGGCATCCTCCATGATATCGGCAAGATTTACGAGTATTCCTATGACGGCATCGTTGATTACACCGATGAGGGTCGCCTCGTCGGCCACATCGTCATGAGTGTGGGAATGCTGGATCGCAGGATTTCGGCCCTTCCCGATTTTCCCCCCCAATTGGCCATGGAGCTGCGGCATATCCTTCTGAGCCATCACGGGACGCTGGAGTTCGGCTCCCCGAAGCGACCCAAGACCCTGGAGGCGCTTGTCGTCCACTTTGCAGATGATCTTGACGCCAAGGTCAACGCCATGCAGATCACCATTGCAGGCGCTGTTGGTAACGAGTCGGACTGGACGCCCTATCACCGCCTGCTTGAGCGTTATATCTACAAGGGGAAATAGATACTCTATTCGCAGATTTTTTCTCAATAAGCAGGGAGAGAAAAGGCGATCTCGCCGTCCTCAGGGAGTATACGACGCCAGGATCAGCAGGACAATTGCAATGATCACGAAGAGATTCATTGTGATCAGCATTCGGCGGCGCACCAGGAAGGAGATGAGGTCTTCCTTACGAATAACCGCCGCTCTGACGTCGAAAAGAAAAGTAGAGAGCAGATAGAGCAGGAAAACAGGTAGGCCGTAAATAAAAAGCAGGGCGTAAACCAGTGCCCCCTTGCCTGCCCACTGATGGACGAGCTGTTTTGCCGGTGAGGATAGAAGCACCATAAACAGGCATATCCACAGGCCGATATAAACGATGTATAGCTGCTTTCGCTTCATAGCTTTTGTATAGTATGAAGTTCTTTGGGTAAGGTCAATAATTTTCTTCGGGGAATCGGAAAAGGGGAAGATTTATCCATGGATTTGTTAAATAATTCGTCGTCCGAGTGGCTGGACTGGCGTTGGCAATACAGGAACCGTCTGCGCCGCCCAGAGCACCTTGCCGGACTGGCAGGCGGGAATAGCAATCTTGTCGATGAATGGCGCCGGGTTGCCCAAAGCTATCCCTTTGCAATTACCCCCTATTATGCATCGCTCATGGATCCAACTGACCGAGATGATCCGATCCGTCTGCAATGCCTTCCCGATATCCGGGAACTCGCAGATATCCATACCGGCCAGGATGATCCCCTGGAAGAGGACCGTCACACGCCGGTTCCCGGGCTTATCCGTCGCTATCCGGACCGTTGCCTTGCCTTGGGGACGAATCGCTGCGCTGTTTATTGCCGCCACTGCAATCGCAAACGTTTCTGGAAGCAGGGGAGCCGACGATTTTCACGGGCCTATTTTCAGGGGATGATCGACCACGTGGCGCAAAATCCCGCCCTCCGGGAGGTGATCGTTTCCGGGGGCGATCCCCTGCTGCTTCCAGAGGCAACCCTGGACTGGTTTTTAGGGTCGATGAAGGCCATTCCCCATGTGGAGGTCCTGCGGGTCGGCAGCCGGATTCCCGCGGTGATGCCGATGCGAATCAACAAGAAACTGGTCGGCGTCCTGAAAAAATATCGCCCCCTCTGGTTCAATACCCAGTTCAATCATCCCCGGGAAATCACCCCGGAGGCCGCCCGGGCCTGTGATCTCCTCCTGACGGCCGGGATCCCTGTTTCCAATCAGGCCGTGCTGCTAAAGGGCGTCAACGATGATCCTGAAACCCTGCGGGAATTATTTTACAGCCTCCAGCGGAACTCGGTCCGTCCGTATTATCTTTTTTCCTGTGACCCGGTAAAGGGTGTGGATCACTTCCGGGTGGATATCCGGAAGGGCATGGAGATGATGGAACAACTGTGGCCGCGGGTGTCGGGCCTCTGCCTGCCCCGCTTCGTGCTGGATGCGCCGGGGGAGCGCGGGAAGATCACCCTGCAGTCCTTTTCCCTGTAAACGAAGCTGGACATGAAAAGAGGATGAAATTTCTTTGACAGAAAATGGAAAATACATTAAGAGTCACCCTCTGTTTTAATAACCGGAAAACAAGCAGGCGAAAAATTCCAAGTCTGTTTCCATCATTTAAGGGGTAGGTATGTACGCAGCCAGTGATTTAAAAAAGAATCTGCGGATCAAAATAGACAATGAGCCGTATATCCTTACGGAATTCAACTTTGTCAAACCGGGTAAAGGGCAGGCCCTTTACCGATGCAAACTGAAAAACATGATCAGCGGCGCTCAGTTCGAGCGAACCTTCCGCTCGGTGGATGTCTTTGAACCGGCAGACCTCCAGGAAAAGAAGATGCAATATCTCTATGAGCAGGACGGCAAGTACTGCTTCATGGACAACGAGAATTACGAGCAGATCTTGCTGACCGCCGAGCAGGTCGGCGATGCGAGGAACTACCTGATAGAAAATATCGAGGCGGAAGTCCTCCTCTTCGAAGACCGCCCGTTAGGGGTGACTATTGCTAATTTCATGGATCTCGTCGTCACCAAGGCGGATCCCTGGGCCAAAGGGGACAGTGTCTCGGGAAATACCAAACCTGTAACGGTCGAGACGGGCTATGTTCTTCAGGTTCCCCCGTTTATTGAAGAGGGAGAAAAGATCCGCGTCGATACACGGACCGGTGAGTATCTTACCCGCGTCAAAGACTGACGGCGGCGCAAAAAGCGCCATATGCTTTGTTGCGCTGCCGCCTTCGTCAGTGCAACGTACCAAAAAGTACGCTTCCTTCCTCAGGCTGAGCGCGCCGCGCCTCTGGCGCTTTTTGCGCCGCCGCCCTTCAAGGGTAGTTGCACTCAACTTTTTACAGGCTTGCTATGGATGGTTCCTGGTCTCTGGTTAAGAAACAGCGCGCGTTGCGGTTGCGCGCCAAGATCCTTCAAGAACTTCGTAACTTCTTCATCACCAAGGGTTACCTGGAAATTGAAACCCCCTGCCTGATCCCCGCTCCCGCCCCGGAATTCCATATCGATACTATGATTTGCCACGGCTGGTTCCTTCATCCCTCGCCGGAGTTATGCATGAAACGCCTCCTGGCGGCAGGTTACGACAAGATTTTCCAGATCTGCCGGTGTTTCCGTCAGCACGAGCGGGGCGCCCGTCACCTTCCCGAATTCACCATGCTGGAATGGTATCGCAGGGATGCGGATTACCGGGATCTGATGGAAGAATGCGAAGATCTCATTCTCCATCTTGCCGCTGCCCTCGATCATGGCGCTGCCCTATGCTATCAAGGACAGGTCATCCATCTGCAAAAGCCTTGGGAAAGGGTTACCGTCAATGCCGCCTTTGAAAAATATGCCGTCATGTCAGTTGAAGAAGCTCTGGGCGGGGACTGTTTCGACGAGGTCTTGACCGCGGGAGTCGAACCCAACCTGGGCAAGGAGCAGCCGACGTTTCTCTATGATTATCCCCTGGCCCTGGGGTCATTAGCCCGGGCCAAAAAGGAAGATGCCTCGGTGGTGGAACGTTTTGAGCTATACATGGCCGGCATGGAACTAGCCAACGCCTTTACGGAATTGACGGATACGGAGGAGCAGCGCCGCCGCTTTGTGAAGGAGGAGGATAAGCGCCGCCGGGCTGGCAAACCCCCTTATCCTGCTCCGGAACTCTTTCTGGAATCCTTGCCGGGTCTTGAGGAGTCGGCGGGGATCGCCTTGGGCCTTGACCGCCTGGTTATGATTTTTGCCGATGCCTTGCATATCGATGATGTTGTGGCCTTTCCACCTGAAACATTATAGACGGCTTCGTAAAAAGTCCGGATGCGGCGTTGCGCTGCATCCTTCGTCACTGCGGCGTACGACAAGTACGCCTCATTCCTCAGGATTGGCGCGCCTTGCCTGCGGATCTTTTTACGAAGTCATCAGATTTTGCGTAAAAAGTCTTGTTGACAAGGCCCCGGTTTTCCTTTACAGGTAAGACCGCTATAGTAAAACACCGCTAGGAGAGGAATAAAGTGAAAGAAATTCCATATGTTGCCGTTGCCGGCCTGGGTGGACAATTTCAGGGAAGTGTATTCGGGATGATCCTGGATGCAGGGCTGATGGTTCAATTTGTTCTGCTCCTCCTCCTTATGTTTTCCGTTATTTCCTGGGCGATTATCTGGCTGAAGCATCGAAGCATCAAAAAGATTAAGAAGGAGAATGAGCAGTTTCTTGATGCGTATGTAAGATCAACAAAACTCTCCGATATCTTCTCGGAAGCGAAAAAGTTCCCGGAATCGACCATGGCTGAGATCTTCCGTTCCGGATACAGCGAGTTGGTTAAAATCACCAAAGCAGGACGGGAAAGGGTCACCGTAAGAGAAACGGGAGAATATGCAGATCCTGCTTTTGAAATGAAGGGTATCGATAATATCGAAAGAGCCCTCAACAGGGCCAGCAATAGTGAAACCGGCAAACTTGAGCGGACCTTGGGATTCCTGGCGACGACAGGGAGCGCCTGTCCGTTCATCGGCCTTTTCGGAACGGTATGGGGTATCATGGACACCTTCAAAGGCATCGGCGCCCGGGGTTCGGCGACACTGGCGGTAGTTGCCCCCGGCATCTCGGAGGCCTTGGTAGCGACAGCCGCCGGCCTTGCTGCCGCCATTCCCGCCGTTATCTTCTATAATTATTATTCGAACAAGATCAAAAATATGGCGATGGATATGGACGCCTTTGCCTCGGAACTAACTAATATCATTGAAAGGAATTACCTGAAATAGCGGGAGAGGACAATGAGATTTGCACGCAAACGCCAGTACTTCGAAAGCAAACTCGTGGCCGAGATCAATGTCACCCCGCTGGTGGATGTGGTCCTGGTCCTGTTGATCATTTTTATGGTCACCGCACCCATGTTGTCCATGGGGATTGATGTCAATCTACCCCGGGTCAAATCCAAAACGATCGACGTGAACGAAGAAAAGCTTGTGCTTTCGATAAACAAAGACGGGGAGATCTTTATCAACCGCACGAAGATTCCCAAGAATGAGCTCAAGGTAAAGCTGGAAAATATCTTTACGGCCAGGATCGATAAGGAGATCTTCCTGCGGGCTGATAAATCCGTTGCTTACGGTTTTGTGGTGGAGGTCATGTCGGAGATCAGAAAGGCCGGCGTCGATAAGCTGGGAATGGTAACCGAAACCCCTGAGGAATCAAGATGACATCCCTGAATTATTCGGGAAGTCAGCGCGAAGAAGGGGTTCGTCTGTCCCGGATGATCATCCTGTCCCTGGTCATTCATTTGGCCCTCCTGACTTTAGCCGTTTTTTGGCCCATGCGTACATCGTCGCCCCGTTTTACCCTTGGTCCCGTCTATTCCGTTCAGTTGGTAAACCTCTCCGATACCCTGATGAGTCACAAACAGATGAGCGACCCCTTGGGTGATCTCGCCGGACCTTCCCTGCGCGAGCAGTCTCTCGTTATGAAAAAGCGGGTAACCACGCAGACGGCACCGCCGATCAGGAAGATGGAGACGAAGAAGAGCCTGAGCAATCCCGCCGTGGAAAACCTGAGAAAAAAACTTGGAGAAAAAACATCGGCAGATAACGCCAAGGCTGAATCATCGCCTGCCGCCAATTCTGCGGCCAGCGCCGAAGCCAATGATCGACTGGCTAATTATTACACGGTTATCTGGTCCAGGATTAAAAGCCAGTGGAACCTGCCCGGAGGCATCAATCCCAAGGACAATATCGAGGCCATTGTGCAAGTGCGGATCATGCAAAACGGGACCATTACCGGCATCAGCTTTGAAAAAAAATCGGGATTGGCCTACTTCGACAACTCCATTCTTAGAGCCCTGAAAAAGGCCAACCCACTGCCGCCCCTGCCGCCATGGTATCGGGAAAATGGGCTGGATCTTGGTATTCGCTTTCTTTCCTCGGATCTTCGGAGATGATGTAACCCCATGATGATGTTTTCAAGGACAACTATGAAAAGTACAATCGTATCTATCAGTGCAATTATTTTGCTGATCACCTTTCTTGCCCCCTGCCGGGGAGCGGCGAAGGACTATATCGATATCGACGCCCCGAATTTTCAAAAATTCCCCATTGCCATTACCGGCTTTACAAAAGCGGGAACGGATAGCGACAAGGAAGGACTTGCCGCATGGTTTCCCGATAACCTGTCAAAATATCTCGAGATAACAGGTTATTTCAATATCGTTCCCCGCAAGGCCTTTATTGAGGACCCGGCTCGGAGTCAGGGGAATATCCTCTTCAGCGACTGGACGACAATCGGGGCCGATTATCTGGTCAAGGGACATTTCAGTGGCCAAGGCAGGGACCTGTCTGTCCAGATGCGTCTCTACGATACGGTCAGGGGCGAATTGATGCGGGAGAAAAAATATACGGGAAAAACTACTGACAGAAAAGAAATGGTGATCCAGTTTGTCAATGAGATTCTGCTGCTCCTCACGGGAGAGCGGGGGGTTTTCAATACGCAGATTGCCTATGTGCACAAGCAGGGAAAGAACTCGGAGATTCGGGCTATTACCTTTGACGGGTCGGCTCAGAAGCAGCTTACCAACTACCGCTCTCTGACCCTGGCGCCACGCTGGTCCCCGGATGGGAAATGGATCTCCTTTACCTCTTACCGGGACGGAAACCCGGATTTCTATATTACCGGCCTGAAGGGGGGGACGGGGAAGAAAGTCTCCAGTTATCCGGGGTTGAATCTGTCCGGCGCCTGGTCTCCAAATGGCCGCAAGGTCCTGCTCACTCTTAGCAAGGACGGCAATCAGGAAATCTATGCTATGGACAGCACGAGCGGTTACATTCAAAGACTGACCTACGATCATGCCATCGATGTTTCTCCGGTCTGGTCGCCCGACGGGAAAAGTGTTGCCTTTGTATCCAACCGGGCCGGATCTCCTCAAATCTACATCATGGACAGCGACGGGAAGAATGTGAAAAGGTTGACCCATGAAGGTAATTATAATACCTCCCCCTCCTGGTCGCCCAAAGGAAACCGGATTGCCTACGAAAGCACCGTGGGTGGGGTCTTCCAGATCTTCACCATCAGCACCGACGGGACGAATCCGCAACAACTTACCAGTCAGGGGAGGGAAAACAAGCATCCTTCCTGGTCTCCCGACGGCAGATACCTGGCTATCACCTCTAAGAGCGGAGGCACCGACAGGATTGCCGTTATGAACGCCAACGGAACAAACTTCCGCGTTTTGTGCGAAGGATCGAACCCGGCATGGTCGCAGTATTTCCAATAATTACAATTTGATAGCAGTATACGTTAATTTAAGGTTGACCTTTGGCATTCTTTTTGATTTAACAGTGTCCGTGCATCAGCGGCCTCAAGCGCACTAAGGGGAAATAGATTATCATGGAAGTGACATTATTGAAACGGTCAGTCAGGCTACTCATTATACTTTTGATTGCTTTGCTTACGGGATGTGCCACAGCAGGAGATCTCAAACGCGTTCAGGGGGATCTCGGAACGAAGATCAGTGATCATGATGGCAAGGTTACCACCATGCAGACAGATATGGCGGCTTTGCAAAAGGAATCCGCGCAGAATACGGAAGCTGTTGCTGACATCCGCAAAAAACAGGCGGATATGGGGGCGGATCTCACCGATATTCGTGAACAACTCCAGCAGCAGCGGGGAACTGTTGAAAAGCTTCAGAAGGATATGGATAATGTTCAGGGCCTCATGGGTAAGGACTTCAAGGAAAAGCTCGACCAGGCATCCTTCAAAATAAATTTTATTGAAAACTTTCTGGGGATCGGTAAAAAAGAAGAGCGAACGGAGAACGGGGAAAAGAATAACAAAAACCATTCAAAAAATGGATTAAAAGGAAAGTCGGACAAAGAATCCATCTATGCCTCCGCCTACGAACTCTACAAGGAAGGAAAGTACGAAAAGGCAAGGACAGAGTTTCAGAACTTCATCAAGGCCTATCCTCAAACGGAATATTCGGGCAACGCTCAATTCTGGATAGGAGAATGCTACTATTACGAAAAAAGTTACGAGAAGGCCATTCTGGAGTATGAAAAGGTAATCAAGACCTATCCGGAAGGTAACAAAGTTTCTCAGGCTCTCCTGAAACAGGGTCTTTCCTTCCTGCAACTGGGAGATAAAGCCAGCGCCAAGCTGATCCTGCGTAATATTATCAAGGACTATCCAAATACGAGTCAGGCAAGGGTTGCCCGGTCCAAGCTACTTGAGATCAAATAGCGACGGCTTCGTAAAAAGACCCGGATGCTGCGTTGCGCTGCATCCTTCGTCACTGCGGCGTACGACAAGTACGCCTCGTTCCTCATAATTTGCGCGCCTTGCCTGCGGAGCTTTTTACGAAGCCGTCGAATATGGCCGACTTTTCGACTTTTTACGGGTCCATCAAACAATACGCCTGTGTCGCCTCCTCGATATCATCTTTGATTTGGAACCGGAATAGCAAGTCATTTAAGGATAATTGTCTTCACTCCCTCGGGAACCGGCAGATCGAATATCCGCTCTGTTTCATTGGTTAACGGCGCAAATGTCGCGTCGTCATACCTCAAAGTAATGTCGCGTTCGTCCTTGCCAGGCATTTGAAAACGAACACGGCTGGGCATGGAGACATCATTGTCCTGGAAATACTCATCAAAATTAGCCGTCAGAAGTTTCTCTCCGCTTTTCCCAAATCTGTCTAAACGGGTCAGGTAGAAGTTTTCGGGATCTATCCAGAGTGACTGCAAAGCCTGGTTTTCCCTGGACAGGATATCCACGCGATAAGATTTTCCCTCTGAAGAACCCTTGAGGATGGTATTTTCTGAAGACATGGTCGGGAGGCAGCCCATTAAGAGAGCAACCAGGTCGGGAACCGCCAACTGGATGGGAAAGAAGGACTTGAGATTATTGATAGTCGCCGGACCGACATAGTATTCGCCGTTCTGGGGAAGATAAACCTTCATTGTCCCGTTGTGGATTGACAAGAAGAAGTTGGGTAAACCGATGATTGGAATGGCTTCCAGGCGGAGGGACGCCGGTTTCACCGCGAGGATGGCGAGCTTCAAGGGGTATCGCCCTTCCTCCGTATTCACGACGACCTGAGCCACGGCCTTCATGAAAGTTTTCCTGCTATCTCTGAGGTCGATGGTTCCCAATACCTCCTCGGGGGAAAGTCGATATTCTGCCCCTGTTGCCGGATGTAGAGGATCATGGGCGCATCCGCCCAGAAGTGAGATCAGGAAAATGAACAGGAGAAAAAGACTGGCGACGTCGGGAAGACAAAAACCTACAGAAAGATTATTGGCGCCTGCCTTGGGGAGGGAGCATCGTAAGCCGGTCATTTCTTGGGGAGGTCGGCTATCTTTTTCGGCAGGCTGTGACTGGTGGGGTTGAATTTCAGCGCCCGTTGGTAGGATTCGAGGGCCTCTTTACTGCGACCTGCCTTGAGGTAGGCATCCCCCAGATGTTCGGCGACGGTGCCATCATCAGGTATGAGACTCGACGCTTCCTCGAGATACTTTATGGCCAGATCGATGCGGTTCTGCTTGAAGTATGTCCAACCTAAACTGTCGATCATATAGCCGTTTCCCGGTTTGAGTTTGAGGGCTTTTTGGATCATTTTTTCGGCCTCCCCAAGATTTATCCCCCGGTCTGCGTAACTGTAGCCGATAAAATTCAGGGCATCGGCGTGATCGGGATCAATCTTTAAAAGGGTTCTCATCTGCTGGATGCTTTCTTCAAAACGGTTGGTCTTTTCGTAAAGGACCCCCAGACTGTAATACAAATCAACGTTTTGCGGCAGGAGCAGTATCCCCTCTTTGAGGATCCGTTCCGCTCCCGGAAGATCCTTTTCTTCTTCGTAAAGGGAAGACAGGATGATGTACAATCCCGGAACTTCCCGCTTTACCTTAACTGCCTTCTCCAGATTGGCAATGGCTTCTCTCGTCTTTCCTTCTTTTTTCAAGATCATGGCCAGACGAATCTGTGCGCTTCCATAAAGATCGGAATTGGCGGGAACCTTCATAAAAATTATGACTGCCTGGGCATAGGCCTTTTTTCCCTCGTAAGCGGTCGCCTGGAGGTAAGAATATCGGTAATCAGCAGGAAATTTTTTTATAAGTTTTTCAAAAACCTCAATGGCCTGATCGTAGCGGCCGCTATCAATATACAGCAGGCTCAGAGCCAAAAGAACTTCCCGATTTTCAGGGTCTAACCTGAGAATTTTATGAAATTCCTTTTCCGCCTCGTCATATCTCTTTACGCGGAGATACATTTCCCCGAGTTTGATGCGAACACTGAGCTTTTCCGGATGAAGAGAAAGATAATCCTTGAAGGTATCGATAGCCATTGCCGTCTTTTGCTGTTTTTCGTAAACCAGGGATAGATCGATGAGGGCCGCTTCAAAGCTCGGTCCGATGCTCAGGGTCTTTTTGAGCATCCTTTCGGCGCCTTCATAATTTTTCATATCCATATAAATCTTGGCCTGATA
>JALNVY010000068.1 GCA_023231165.1 Syntrophales bacterium
CCTGCCGATGACGGGATCAAAGGCCCCTTTTCTCGCCAGTTCATTAAAATCCTTGGCGTAACGTTTGAGGGCCTGATATTTTTCTTCCGGATTGGGGTCAGTCACCCGCTGCTTTCCCCGAATATCCACGAGAATTTTAAAGATGTTGTCTTTTGATATTCCCGCACTGCGCAGAATGCGGACCGCATCGCCGCTCTTTTCCTCGGACATGGCGATGAGGAGATGCTCGGCGCTGATATATTCGTCCTTGAGCCGGGCTGCCTCTGTCGTTGCCTGATCGATAAGCTTGTTCAGGCGGGGACTAAGATAAGGTTGTCCGGCGCCGGAACCATCTACCTTCGGCAATCGCTCAAGATATGTTTTCAGGGATTCTTCGACTGTCAGCGGGTCGGCGCCTAACTTTTTCAAAATGGCCCCGGCAATTCCTTCCGGCTGGCGAACTAAAGCCAGCAGCAGATGTTCGATATCGATAACCTGGTGTCCATACGTATTGGCCAAGGTCTGGGCTTCCTGAATTGCCTCTTGGACCTTGATCGTCATCTTATCAAATCTCATTTACATCCTCCCTTAATCTATGGGTTTTTCAATGGTGACGAAGATTTTACCATTCTTGAAAATGCTCACGTTTCCTGTCGATTCGGACAATACAATGGCCGTAGCATTAGTAATACCGGTGATACCCGCAGCGGCGATATGGCGGCTGCCAAGACCCTGAGGGAAATCCTTACTTTCCAGGGCAGCGCTTAAATGACGGCCCGCAGTGACAATTGTTCCGTCTTCCTTGATTACAAAGGCGCCGTCAATGGCGGAGAATTCCTTGAGAGTTTCCTTCAATTCCGGGTTTAGGACATTTCGCTCGGCTTCTGAATAGCCCATGAAGGGGTTGATAATCATTTGCCGTGAGAGCTGGAGAACCCGGTCATGATCCCCGATAATAAAACTGGTGCCAACTTTGCGGCCTTCCCGCCCCTGGGCGGCCAGTTCGATCGATAAGTTGAGAATCGCCCCAAAGACCTCCGGATAAACCTTTTCGGTAAGATTCACCAAATGTTCCGAGGTAAGGATTTCAAACTCCTTTTCCACATCGATGACAAAGATGCTGTCCACATATCCGAACCTGGGAACGCCGCTAAGACAGACGACCTTATCGCCTTTTTTGAAAAGGCCGATAGCTATTCCCTTGGTAATGGCGATCTTGATCTGGCCCACGCGGGTAAGATTGACGTTGGGAACATTGAGGGTGATACAGGCGCCTTCAAATCTCTCTGGTATCTGCCCATCTTTTGTCACGAGAATCAGATCGAAACCCGGAAGCGTCTCTTTGCAGAGGGGGAGTTCCGAAGCGGCGTCGGCATACATAAGCAGCGCCCGGGCTTCCACTTCCTGTGCGATCCGGCACCCAAAATCCAGTATGGCTTTCTGTATCGTTGTCATATCCTACCCCCATTGCTATTTATATTCCGCCGTAAATTAACCACCTTAAGCATTGATGTCAAGGCATTACCGGCCTGAGAAAAAAACCTTGACAGAGGTCCTAAAGCAGACTATAGAATGTAACCTTATGTAATTACTTGAATATGAGGATTAACCCCTTGAATTTTCCAGCCCTTACCGGCACTCTTGATCGCTATATTGCAGAAATCAATCAATTCCCTCTCCTTACCCCGGAGGAGGAATTCGCCATTGCCGTCCGTCTGAAGAAATTTAACGATATGGCGGCGGCGGAAAAACTCATTGTGTCCAACTTGCGCTTTGTTGTCAAGGTTGCCCATGAATATCGTAATTACGGGCTCAAGTTAGCCGATCTTATTCAGGAAGGGAACATCGGTTTGATGCATGCGGTCAAGAAGTTCGATCCCTACAAAGGTTATCGACTCATTTCCTATGCGGTCTGGTGGATCAGGGCGTATATGCAGAATTATATCATTAAAACCTGGAGTCTAGTCAAGATCGGTACAACCCAAGTCCAGCGAAAATTGTTTTTCAAATTGGGGCAGGCCAAAAAAAAGCTGGAGGCCCTCTCGCAGAAAAATCCAGAATTTGGTGAAATAGCAGCATCCCTCGGTGTCAAATCAGGCGAAATCCAGGAAATGGATTTGCGGATGACTAACCGGGACGTTTCACTGGATGCCTATATAAACGATGACAGTGGAGCCACGCATATCGACTATCTCACGTATGACGGTGAGAATCAGGAAGCGGCCCTTATCAAGAAAGAGGAGACGGAGATTGTCTCGAGACATATAGCCGGAGCCTTGTCCAAATTGTCGGAAAAAGAGGAATTTATTATCAAACAACGTGTAATGGCAGACAATCCCATGACGCTTCAGGAGATCGGCGACCGATACAAAATCACTCGGGAGCGGGCACGGCAGATCGAAAAGCAGGCCTTGAAAAAACTTCGCCTGTCCATCCCTTATACAGGCGAAACGCCTCCGCTTCTGGGAAACTGACATGCTGCTTTTCCGAGTCTAAACAAAAGATGATATCAAGGCGGCGAGGAAGAGGTGACGCAGGCGTATTGTTCATATGTCGAGGAGCCGATGACTATGCCAACGAAGATATCGCTTTGATTTAGACTTGGAATTAGTCTTCCATCCGGGCAAGATTCTCAAAGGATGTGTATTTTTCAAGAAAGGCCAGTTTCGCCATTCCGATGGGACCATTCCGCTGCTTGGCGATGATGACCTCGGCGATTCCCTTTTCGGGATTGTCTTCTGCCTTGTTATAAACTTCATCCCGGTAAATAAAGGCGATGACATCGGCGTCCTGTTCGATGGCTCCCGATTCCCGCAGATCTGCCATCTGGGGGCGTCGATTGGTGCGAACCTCTACCTGTCTGTTGAGCTGGGAGAGGGCGATTACAGGGACATTCAATTCCTTGGCAAGAGCTTTAAGGGAGCGGCTTATTTCCGAGATTTCCTGTTCCCGGGAATCTTTCCTGCTGCCACTCCTCATCAGCTGCAGATAATCGATAATCACCAGACCGAGACCCTTTTCCGCTTTAAGGCGCCGCGCTTTGGCCTTCATTTCCAGGACGGTGATTCCCGCAGAGTCATCGATGAATATGGGAGCCTCGGAAAGGCTGCCTGCCGCCGTGGTCAGCTTTGGCCAGTCCGTCTCTCCGAGAAATCCCTTGCGAATCCTCTGGGAATCGACTTTGGCTAACGAGGCGAGCATGCGCATGGCAATTTGCTCTTTGGCCATTTCCAGCGAGAAAAGGCATACGGGGATAGATTTTTGCGTGCCTACATACTGGGCGATATTAAGGGCAAAGGCCGTTTTACCCATGCTGGGCCGACCGGCAATAATGATCAGGTCGGCGTTTTGCAGTCCCGAGGTCAGATCGTCAACCTTATCAAAGCCGGTGGGAACCCCGGTGACCAGTTCCTTGCGGGCATAGAGGTCTTCGATGGTTCGAAAACTGTCCTTGATGATTTCTTTGATTGGGGAGAAATCCCGACGGATCTTGTTTTCCGAGATTTCAAAGATAGCGTGCTCGGCTTCGTCCAGGACAGTGTCCACATCCGCGCCGGCATCGTAAGTCTTGGTGAGAATCTCTGTAGCCGTGCTGATCAGCCCTCTCAAAATTGCTTTTTCCTTCACAATTTTGGCATAATAAGCGATATTGGCCGCAGAAGGGACATTGTCCACCAATCCGGCCAGATAGGCGGCGCCGCCTACCCTGTCAAGTTGCTTCTGGTCCTTGAGAAGACTGCTCAGTGTGATCAGATCAATGGGGTCACTGCGATCCGACAGGTTGAGGATTGCCTCAAAGATCCGGCGATGGGACTCACTGTAAAAATCCCGGGCCGACAGGAGTTCCAGCACGGCATTGATCCCTTGATTATCAAGGAGAATTCCTCCGAGAATGGATTGTTCCGCCTCCAGGTTCTGGGGCGGGATACGATGGATGGTTGAATCAATATCCTTTCCGCCCTTCATTTATTTAGCCTTCCTGTACAACATGAACTTTAATCTCGGCGGAAAGACCGGCGCCAAGTTTGATTTTAACCGGAAATTCTCCCAGGGCCTTGATCGGTTCGTCCATCACAATGTCCTTACGATCGACGTCCAAGCCTTGTTCTTTCAGGGCGCTTTCAATATCTTTAGTGTTCACGGAGCCGAAAAGCTTGTCCTGTTCGCCGACACGCCTCGCAATGACGCAGTTAACGCCGGCGAGTTTATCAAGAAGGAGCTGGGCGTTATGTTTCTCTTTTTCCGCCTTCTGGAGAATCTTCTTCTTCTCATGTTCCAGGGACTGGATGGTCCTGCTGCTTGCTTCCGCAGCCAACCCTTTAGGTATCAAATAATTTCTCGCAAAACCGTCAGAAACAATGACAATTTCTCCAATCTTGCCGAGGTCGTCGATATTTTGCTTCAAAATAACTTTCATAATGGTTCTCCTATATTTTAGCTGGAATTACTGGTTTAGGTCTTTTGTTGGGGTCGGCGTTTTCCGGAAATCGACCCACAGATCGAAAAGACCGGCGGCGATAACAAAAAACATCAAGTATTGTTGGATCATAATAAGGAAATAAAATATAAAACGCAAGTAGAACGGCGCTTTTTTCTTTTTAAAGAAAAATTCAATGATCGCAATCCCTTGGAGAAAATAAATGAAGAGACACAGGATCAGAAAATTCAGGGCCGTAAACTTGATCCATAACAAGGGAACCAGAAGGCTTGCCCCGGAGACAATCAATATCCAGACCACATAGTCCGACGCTTTCCACAGGGAAAGGTCGCCAAAATCGAGGCTGGCAGGTTCCGCAACCTTGAACAGTGTTCGGCAAATAAGGATGTTAACCAGGATAATCACGGACAGGCTGATCAGGGAAAGAGCAGGGAAGGTGTAGGTAAGGATGCGCGCGATTTTGCCCGAATTTTCCTTTATATACTGCATCTGTTCCGAGGGAAGGTCGAGTTGTCCATATAACTTGATGTTTTCTTGAACCATACTGGATACATAGACATATATCTGGTCCCAGGGAAGCTTTCCATAAAGGATGCTGTTATAGATAAGGATAGCGCCGATGATGAAAATACCCGCGAACGCGGTAAGTGAAATCGTCCAGCCTATAGTCAGGCTCTTCTTCATGATTTCGGACAAAACCATTCCCAGGGCGCCCAGACTAAATAAAATGGTTATGGACGTCTGAGCAGCAACGGCATACTCCACCGCCCCCACAATCGACAGGGAAAAGACAAAGACTAAGAAACCTTTAATTCTGCCAAGTTTTGTAAAGAAGAAGCAAATCGGAAGAGGGACCAGAATCAGCATCATGGTGCTGAGGAAAGGAACCTGGGTAACGGTTAAAAATACGAGGGATGATATGAAAACACCCCTGAAAACCTCAGCAATCAAGAAGCCCCTTCTTCCCGCGTCCACTGGCAACATCCGCCTTCATTACGATCTGACCGGAATGGGGTCCCTTGTGGGTGCGTCCATTCCGGTCGAGAGTCGGGCGTATTTATAGGTCAACCTTCGGATACTGCAAAAGGCAACAGCGCGATGGTTCTGGCCCTTTTTACGGCGAGGGTAAGAGTTCGCTGGTGTTTAGAACAATTTCCGGTGATTCTTCTCGGCATAATCTTGCCACGTTCGGTGACGAAGTCTCTTAAGGTGTGCGGGTCCTTGTAATCAATTTTCAGATTAGAATCCGTACAGAACCGGCAGAATTTACGGCGATGGAAAAATTTTTTCTGGGGCCTTTGCGGCCTTGAGCTTCTTACGGGTGTCACGTTTTTTACCTCCCCTTGATTATCCTGATGTTTCGGCGGCAGCCGGCGCCACGGAGTCCTTTTCCTCTTCAGTCTTTTCAGGACTAGCGGACGGGACCATAGCTTCCTCGGGTTTGGTTTCCTTGGCAGGCAAGTTGATTTCCGTTTCCAGGACCTTCAGATCAACGGCATCTTCCTTCTTGATGGTCATGTACTTGAGAATCTTATCGTCAATCTTGAAGTTTCTTTCCATTTCGTTGACGATATCAGTCTGGCCGGCGAAATCAAGCAAGATATAGTATCCTCTTAAATGCTTTTTGATTTCGTAGGCCAATTTCCGCTTGCCCCATTTCTCGACCTTGACCAGGATCCCTTTCCGTCCGGTAATGATGGCGCTGTACCTTTCAATCAAGGCGTGCAGTTCCTCATCAGGTATGTCGGCGGGGGTAATGAAGATGGTTTCGTATCTTCTTGGCATCTGTCCTCCTCTCGGCTCTAAAGTCCAGACTCGGGGTCCGGACAAGGAGTCCTGTTAATTTATGTAAAACGAACGCGCTTACTACATCAGCTTTCTTTAGAAATCAAGGATTTTGTGAAAGTAATAAATTTTGAAGGAATCACCTTGAAAATCAAATCATATTCCGGTAAGTCTACAAAGCACTTACAGATCTCTTCCGCGGTGGGACAGGAGCGGTTATGAACTTCAGTAAATGGTCTTCATCAATATCGATTGAGAGTAAAGGTCTCAACTATCGCCTGACCATAATCTTCAGCCTTTTCTTTCTCGTTCCCCTCCTTGGATTTTTATTTTTTGCCATTAAATATGATATCCTTGACGATGAATATATTCCTATATATTTTATTTCACTCCTCATCTTTTCCCTCTTCGGTTACTCAATGATCCGGAAGATTTTTGACACTATTGCTCAGGTTTCCAAAAATGTAACTGAGTCTACAGCCCATCAGCTTTCGGGAACCCGGCAGGATGCCGCTAATGAGTTGGAAGGGATTGTCGTATCATTTCAGTCCCTCGAGAGGGAATTAAGATCAAGTTTCGGGCAGTTGCGTGAGAAGGTGTCGCAGATTTCCACCTTGAAGGAACTATCGGATCTTTGTTATGTGACCTTTGACACGGAAGATCTATTTTTCATAACCCTGGAAAGGGCCTTAAAACTCGTCAACGCCGATATTGGTACAGTGCTGATTCTGGAGCGTCCCCGGCGGGAAAACTTCATTGTCCAGGCCAGCATTGGCCATGGAGATAAAGTAAAAAAGGGAGACCGTATAGATTTTGGAGCCAGTATAGCGAAGTTTGCCGTGATAAACAAGTCTCCCCTTCTGGTTTCAGATATTGAGACGGATAATCGTTTCAGCCGCGTGAACCGGGAACAATACGGCACAAAATCATTCCTCTGCATGCCACTGAAAGGAATCAACGCGGTCATCGGCGTGTTGACCATATCGAGAAGATCGGGAGATATGCCTTTTACTCAGGAGGATGCCGATATCCTCACTCCTTTGTTGAGCAATGCCGCCTTCACCTACGACAATCTGGCGCTGACGAAGGCCGATGCGGAAAAGAACCAGCTTGTCAAAGTCATGGACATGGGATTTAAAATGACCGAGGCAAAAGCTATGGATCTCGATATGATCCACGCCTTCTTTTACCAGTTGCGGAGCGCTGTTCCTTTTGATCTGGCCATTGCCATGGTGGCCAAAAAGGACTATCCATCAACTTTATATATTTTTGATTATCTCGCGAACATGCCTGCTGATCTGGTGAGGAACATGGATTATCCCTGCCAGGGTTCCCTGCTGGACAAGGTCATGCAGCAGGGAAATACGATGATCATCAATCGTCTGGAACACAGTACCCATCCTGTCGAACAGGAGCTCTTTCACAGACAACAGTTGCAATCCGTCGGCCTGTCTGCGTTGCACAGCAAGGGGGAATGCTCAGGCATTCTCGTCCTAGGCTCTCAGCAGGAAGGCGCCTTCACGGAACGACAGGAGCAGCTGGAACTGGTAGCCAGCCTCCTGTCTATGGCCTTGGAGAGAGAGCGTCTTTCCGGCATGGTTGACAAGAGAGATCAGGAAATGGATTTCATGAAGCAAATTGGAAGCATTCTTGCCGCTTCGACATTTGACATTGATGAGGTTATAAAACATACCCTGCAAATGATCCAGACGGTTATCAATGTTGAAGCAGGTTCGCTGCTGCTTCTCGAAGATGATGAACTCGTTTTCAAGGAATCATTCAATTCCAACGGGATCGTTAACCTTGCTGAACTCAAGAAACTGAAACTAAAGCTGGGGATGGGTATTGCCGGTTATGTGGCGACGAGGGGGGAGCCGATCCTGCTTCGGGATGTGCGTTCGTCCCAATATTTTCATCCCCTTATGGATGAGAAGACTGGTTTTACGACCAAATCAGTGCTATGTGTGCCCCTGATTTCCAAGGGAAGGGTGCTGGGGGTGATCGAGGTACTCAATAAGCTCAAAGAAGAATTCACTGATGGGGATCTTCAGCTTCTTCAGTCCATTGGCACATCGGTAAGTATTGCTCTTGAAAATGCCAGATTGTATCAGAAGACGCTCGCGATGGCTGAACAGGAACGTTCTATCAGGGGCATGTTTCAAAAGTTTGTTCCGAAAGAGGTGGTGGACCGGATTGCTCACAATGTGACGATGGATCTGCCCGTTACTGAGGAGCTTCGCATGTTGACGATGCTTAACATCGATCTGCGTGAATTCTCCTCCCTCTCCATGAATATTGGCCCCAGAAAAACGGTGGCGATGCTGAATCACTTCTTCACCGTGATGGGGGAGATCATTTTCAAGCATCGGGGGATTGTGGACAAATATCTGGGGGACGGCTTTTTAGCCCTCTTTGGCGCCCCTTTATCCTCTTCCTACGACGCGGATAATGCCATCAGCGCGGCCCTTGAGATGCAGGCGGCGATGACAGAGGTGAACGAGTTCGCGAAGAAGCTCATTGACAAGCCACTGAAAATGGGAATAAGCATTCATACTGGTGAGGCGGTGGTAGGGAATATCGGCTTTGAGAAAAAAATGGATTATTCCGTAATAGGCGACGCCGTCAACATCGTGTTTCGGCTCCAGGGTATGACGAAGTTGTGGCCAAACTCGATTTTAATGACGGAAAAGACCTATCAGTCGGTGATTCGTTCAGTTGTGGATGTGAGGAAGATAGAGTTTGCCGAAGCATCTCCGCAAATAGGCAATCTGGCTATTTACGAGGTTCTCGGTCAGAAGCATAGAAATAATTTACAATAAATATTAAAGAAGGAGGTATTGTTTTTTATGGCAACGATCATGCCGGACAGCGATGATGTACAAAGGGCGATTAAGTGGATTTCGCAGTGTATTGAAGAGAAGCCGGGTCAATCTATTCCGAAGCTTATCGAACAGGCGGTTTTCAAGTTCGATCTTTCACCTGTAGACAGTGAATTTTTAATGGGGTTCTTTAAAAAGCGTTAATAGGCGGATGTGTCGGGGATTGTCGATACAGACACAATGGGTACTAGATAAAATAAAGAGGAGAATGTTAATGAAAAAACTGCTGATTGCATGGGTGATTATCATGCTCTGCGGTTGCTGCGGGGCGACGATCAAGGAATCTGAGTTTTTCAAACATGATTCGGTGTACAAGGACTGGAGTCACCTGGGGTTCAGCTGGATTGGCTATCGCAACATCGATCAGTATGACGTCAATAAATCGAAGGCCCGAAATTGGTGGGGCATTACCAAACCATACTATCCTGATTCAAAAAAATAGATACAAAGGCTCAGGTATTCGAAAAAATAATTATTTCCGCGCAGGCTGACGACTTTGCAGAAAATCGTCAGCCTGCGCAAAGCCTGTTTTCTGTTACCTCCCTTCGGCAATTACACGCACTTTATGAGGATTTCAATGTCCAATGCCGCCAACTTGTTCAGATATTTCATGTAATTCATGTAACTTGACGTAAATTCCGGGACCCTGCAGCTCAGTTCTGCTCCCATATCAATCTCCATTCCCTCCTCGAGAACAAGGTCGATTTCAAGCCCCTGGAAGGTTACATCCTCTTTGCCGATTAAGTCCCTAAAAGTCTTGTATTACGAAAGATAAAATTTTCTATCTTTCCTGTTGGCAACGTGCCATAGTAACAAAGGTAGTTATCTCAACAATGGGGAAGTAACGCCTCTCATTTATAAATATAGTACAAGGAGGAGGATCGGATCTATGGAAAACAAGGGTATAGGCGTGGGAAAAAAGGCGAAGGATTTTATTCTCAGGGATCAGAAGGGTCAGGAATTTATCCTTTCTGAATATCCAGGCAGAAAGGTGCTCCTTTCTTTTCATCCCCTGGCATGGACGCCGATTTGCGCCAGCCAGATGAAGGATCTTGAGAAAAACCGTAAAATATTCGAAAGATATAATACTATAGCCGTAGGAGTGAGTGTCGATAGTGTGCCCTGCAAAGCGGCGTGGGCAAAAAGCCTGAAGATCCATTACACCCGTCTGCTTGCAGATTTCTGGCCTCATGGCGCCGTGGCAAAATCGTTGGGAATCCTCCGCACGGAAGGTTT
This sequence comes from Syntrophales bacterium, assembly GCA_023231165.1. Taxonomy (GTDB): domain Bacteria; phylum Desulfobacterota; class Syntrophia; order Syntrophales; family UBA8958; genus UBA8958. The sequence goes on from JALNVY010000068.1 coordinate 10,318, forward strand.
TTCTGAACGGGCCAACATCATCATCGATGAAAAAGGCAAGGTGAGCTATGTCAAGATCTATTCCATCAAGGAATTGCCTGATATAAAGGAAATCATTCAGCTTCTGATGCCATAAAATGAGATACTTATAAACGGATCTGCGAGGGAATGAGGCCAACTCTTTAAAAGGTCAAGGAACGAGAAATGCTTAAGAAAACTAAATTTTGCTTATCAATAATGCTTTTTACACTTCTGTCTGCGGCAGTTTGTCACGGGCAGGCTGTTTTTCTTGCAAGAAAAGCCCTGGGGGCCGTGCAACATCTGACCAACTCCGTTACCGGCAGCGGTAGCGGCGCCGCGCAGCAACAGGAAGTGGGTTCTGTTCTCCTGGAGACCGATGCGAACAAGGTATACGCAACTGCCCTGCGGATCATTCAGGGAAACCCGAAATTCCAAATCATAGCCAGGGATGATGTAAGCAAGAAAATCGATTTCACCGATAGCAAAAGGGAGGCGGTCATCAGGGTTAGCCAACTCCAGGACAATATCGCACAGATTCTCGTAAGCTCCGTTACTACATCGGGGACAAAGGAAGATCCTTCCTTTGTCGTGAACGGGATTTTGCAGGTATGCAAAGAAATGAATGTTCAATGCTCCCTATCCGGAAACTAGAAGATACATAAGCTAAGGTGGATAACACCGGACATTATCTTGACCATGGATTATGAATTGGTGGGCGATCCGGGACTCGAACCCGGGGCCTTTGGCTTCGGAGGCCG